>NZ_RZRA01000335.1:0-5351 GCF_003998945.1 Mesorhizobium sp. M7A.F.Ca.CA.003.01.2.1
GACTTAAGTCGCAGACAGCATCCGACCGAAGCCCAATCTGAGGAACATTTTCAGTTGGCTCAAGTTCAGTTGCCGTCAGCGTTGGACGATCTTGTCATGCTGACTCGCAAGGAGAAACAGTATGAAAATGCACCTAACGGGCGCCGCAGCGGCGCTGTTGCTGTTGGCCGGAGTGGGCGCCGTTGCCGCTCAGGACGTTGTCATCCAGCCTGAACAGGACACGGTCATCCGCGAGTATGTGAAGAAGCAGCCCCTCGCTTCGGTCAAGATTCCCGGCGTGGAACTGAATGTTGGTAGCGCGTTGCCGGATACGGTCGAGCTTCATGAGATCCCCGACGTCAAATACCGCTACGTAGTGGTCGACAACCGCACCGTCCTGGTGGATCCGGGCACCCGCAAGATCGTCAAGGTCTACGACTGAACTTGGAATTGTCCCAAACCCGCCGCCAGCCATGGCGGCGGGTTGCCCATGTCAGTTTCCAATCAGGACGAGTGAAGATGATAAGCAAAGCTGTGACATCCCCTGCTTTGGGCGTTCGCCTGGCCGATCTCCAGGCCCGGATGCGCGATGCGCGGGTGACGGATGCCGAAATGAAAACCTTTCAAAAGGTCGCGGCCATCATGGAAGATCGTCACGGCCGGATCGATGGCGACGACCTGATTGCGGTGTCGTTCCTCGCCGATCCGGTGCAGCACCGGCAAACGCCTTGAACGACATTTCCAATAACCAGCAGGCTTTTTGACTCCCGGACCGGGAAAGCGCGCCGAAAGTCTCAGCCGAATCCGCCCTTTTGCTCCGGCCTATTCCGCTTTCGCGGAAGTTTCGAGCGGCACGCAATGTGCAATGTTGCTAATGCGGCGGTACGAGCCGCCCTGGTTGACGCGGGCGCCCGAGCCATCCCAACAATGCGCCCCCCCCGTCCGCGTCGACCACGGCAGGCGCCCGGCGCTGTCTTCCCTCGCGAAGTCCTCAAGCCGGCCTGCCTGATAATGCGGCCTGCGGCGACGTTCGGGCTTCAGCCGCCGACAAGCGCCTTTGTGGTCACCAGATTGACGCCGGCCTCGGCGAATTCGCCATTGTGCCTGACGATGACCTGCTCGGCACTCTCGCTGGCATTGTCCAGCGTGCTGTGCGCATCGGACACCACGGTCACGCCGAGCCCTCTGGCGATCGCGCCCTTGACCGTCGCGGCCACGCAAAAATCGGTCTGCGCGCCCAGGAGCACGACAGCACCCGCACCCTGCCCGGCAACCCAGTCGCCGAAGGCGGGATTGCTGAAAGCATCGCGCACGGATTTGGCAAAGGTCGGCTCGTCCGCAGCTTGGCCAAGTGCGGGCCAAACCGGCCAGCCCGGCTGATCCGGTGCCAACGGATCGCCTTCGGGTCCATCATGCCTGACAAATGCGACCTTGCGCCCGCCGCCCCGCGCCCAGTCGATCACCGCTTTGGTGCGCTCGACTATGCCTGGCGCATCATGGATCGGCGGTTCGTGCACGCCGTCGAACATACCGGTCTGGAGATCGATGACGATGAGCGGCGCGTTGTCTGGGAGGCTGGATGCTGGCATGGGCTTTACATAGCACGGCGGACAAGGTGATCAAGATTTGCTCATTCCGACGCGCCGGCAAACAGCACGACGCCGTCACCGCCGTCGGGCGGCCAGTCGCGGGTGGTGCGATCATTGCCGCCGGTCAGCACCGCGGCGGACGCCCGCATAGATCGGGCCGGTCTTGCTGTCGAACAGCGCGATCTGGTGGCCGGTGTCCATGCCCCATAGCCGGGCCGTGCCGTCGAGCGAGCCGGAGGCCAGGCGCTGGCCGCCAGCCGATAGCGCCAGGAGGGCCGCCGTCGGCGCCCGGCTTGGTTGACACATGTCGCGCATCTGCCATGCTCGCCGAGAGTTCAGGAGAGAACACCATGAAGAAGACTTACGCGAAGCCGACCTTCGTCAAGAAGGGCAAGCTTTCCGCCGTCACGGCAAACGCCCCGAGCAGCGTCACGCTTTAATCCGGCGCATCTCTGGCGGATCGCGCCGGCGCTGGAGAGCAAACTCCAGGTGCAATTGGTTTTGGGATGGCCCGAAGCAAAGAATAGGGACCCTGGCCCCTGGTCGCGCATTGTTGGGTTTATTGTTTGTTGCTTTCAGCTCGCATGGTTGACAGATGGCCGCAGTATGGCATCATCAGGCTGGGATTTTAGGAGAGTCTGAAAATGAAGAAGATTTATGTGAAGCCGTCGTTCTTGAAAAAGGGCCGTCTGTCGGCGGTCACAGCGTCGAACGGCGCCTCGATTATCATTGTGCCGGGCTGATCGTAAACGTAACCTGATTGAAGCGGGGCGAAATTCGCTCCGCTTTGGCATGCTCAAATCTCAGCGTGTCAGGACCAAATCGTCCACGACCATTTGCCAATAGTGCTTCGTCGACAGGCGAACACGCGTTACAGCTTTGAGCATCGGGGCATAGTGCAACGGCGTCAGCGCCGACAGCGTGATCTGATCGCTTGCAATCAGCTGCTCGCCAAGCCAGCTTTCGATCAGCGCCACCTCCCCTTCCGACGCCAGCCAGGCGGCGCTCAGCATGACCGAGTGAAAGCCGAACGGCCGTTCGCAGCTGAATTCGGCAGGCAGCCCGCTGCTGGTGTAGAGCACATGGTCACCGGAGACGTTGCCATTGACATAGCCCTGGCTGTCCTTGGTGTAGTCGCGCGCCATCGCATTCAGGTTGCGCCACGCCAATCCGGCATGACCGACCGGAATTTTCCTGAAGGTGCGCGACGTCACATCGTCGAAACCGATCGTTTCGAGAGCGGCATCAGTGGCAATGCCGGCGCGTTGCGCGGACAGCAGGCCGAGATCCGCCGAGTAGGGCGACAGCGTCAGCCGCCGCTCCAAGCCTTCGCCACTGATGCTGACCGTGTCGGCTTCTTCAGCCAGGTCGAAGCTGAAGACGGCACCCGGCGCCAGTGTCCGCGCCTCCAGGACGTGCCCGTCCCCCGACACGGAGAGGGTCGCGGGTCCATCGCCGGCAACGCGCCCGCTGACGCGGCGCGGCGGCGCCAGACCGACCGGCAGCAGCATCTCCTGTGATACCATCCCGGCCGGCGAACCCGGCAGCGGCAGGAAGTGTCGGGACTGAATGTCGTTTTCGCTTTTCGCCTGCCAGCCGGGCGGCACCGAAACCACAAAGCGCCAGTTGCCCGGCTTGCGGATCACGGCCTTTCTGCTTTTCACCGACATGGGGAAATTGGCAAAGCCGGCATTGTTGGTGCGCGCGGACGCGGCGAGCTTGCCGGCTTCGTCATACAGCCGCACCATGATCCCGGCCATCGGCCGGTCTCCGGCGCCGTATTTGCCGTCGCGATCGACATCGAAATAGACGAAGGACGAGTAATTGAGCATGCCCCCGCGGCCGCTCCAGTCGGTGCGGACGGCATAGTCGGCAGCCGGATTGGTCTGCCGCCGTCCCTTGCGGCGGCTGCGCTTCCGCCACAGCCGCCAGGACACGACAGCTGCCGCAAGCACCACAAGGGCGGCGAGCAGTATCTCGACAGCGCCCAAGTCAGGCATGGAGCCTCCTTTCACAGATCTCGTGGAGGATTGCGTTCATGGGCGATCCGGCTGCGTTGGAATACTTTGCCGACAGGTTATTGCATGTCGGCCAAAAGCGAACCCGGGTTTGGGACAGCGACATGCATCAAGACAAAAGACTTAAAGCGCGTTGCATGGATCCGTTCAAGCGCGACGCATGAAAGCAGTCGCCTTACTTCAATTCCACCCACACCGGCGCATGGTCGCTGGCACCGTCCTCGCCGCGCACGTCGCGGTCGATGCCGGCGGCGGTCAGGCGGCGTGCCAGTTTCTTCGACAGCAGGATGTGATCGAGCCGGAGGCCCGCATCGCGCGGCCAGCGGTTGCGGCGATAGTCCCAGAATGTGTAAAGCGTTTCCTTCGGATGCTTCTTGCGCAGGGCATCAAGCCAACCCTGGTCGAGCAGGCGCCGGAACGACGCCCGGCTTTCCGGCTGCACCAGCGCGTTGTCGTCATAGGAGCGGGTGGCGTAGATATCGCGCGGCTCGGGCACGATGTTGTAGTCGCCGGCCAGCACCACCGGCAGGCCGGTGTCGAGCAACTGTTCGGCATGCGCCTCCAGCCGCGCGTGCCAGGCGAGCTTGTAGGCGAATTTCGGGCCGGGCTGGGGATTGCCGTTCGGCGCATAGAGGCAAGCGACGACAATGCCATTCACCGCCGCCTCGATGTAGCGGCTCTGCCTGTCGGCTTCGTCGCCGGGCAAGGCATCGCGGGTCAACACGGGCTCGGCACTCCGCGCCAGGATGGCAACGCCGTTCCAGGTCGGCTCGCCCTTCCACACCGCGCCATAGCCGGCCGCCGCCAATGCCGAGCGCGGAAACTGCATGTCGCGTGCCTTCAACTCCTGCAGGCACACGACATCGGGCTTTGCCACAGCCAGCCATGTCAGCAGGTTTTCAAGCCGGCTGTTGATGTTGTTGATGTTGAAGGAGGCGATCTTCATCGCTTCAGGAAGCGATCCGACCCGACCACGCCTTGACCGTCTCGGCCAGCGTCTTCAGATGATCGGCGGTCGAAAACCCCGAAACACTCTTGCGAGGCTTGAGATCGTGGTCGCCGTCCTCCAGCCAGATCACCTCGACGCGATCGGAAAGGTCATAAGTCGCAACCTCGTCCCTGGTGCCGAACTCGTCGCGGGTGCCCTGGAAGATCAGCGTCGGTGTCTTGAGATCGGCGAGGTGTTTGGTCCGCAATTGATCGGGCTTGGCCGGCGGATGGAAGGGATAGCCGAGGCACAGCAGGCCTGAAATCTCGCCCTTGGCAAACATCTCGTCGGCGACCATCGAGGCGACGCGCCCGCCCATCGACTTGCCGCCGATGACGAGCGGGCCGGTCACGCCCTTCGCCCTGAGGTCGGCTATCGCCTTGATATATTCCGGGTTGACCGTCTCGGCCCGCGGCGGCGGCTTGCGGTGGCCGTAGCGGCGGGCAGCCATATAGTGGAACTCGAAGCGCGCGACCTGGAAGCCGGCCGCGGCCAGCGCCTTGGCGGTGGCGGTCATCGAGGGGGAATCCATCGCCGCGCCCGCGCCATGGGCGAGCAGGATGGTGACCGGGGCACTGTCGGGACCGTCGAAGAGAAAGGTGGTCATGGTCTGATGTCCTGCGCGACGGCGACGCTGCCACTCTTCCCCCTCGTGAGGGAGATGCCCGGCAGAGCAGAGGGGGGCGTGAAGAAATGCCAGCCTTCAGTCAAGCTTGCGTGCGGGAAAACGCTCCGAAATTGGCCGATCTGTTGGCGGGACAGCGCCCCCCTCTGCCC
>NZ_RZRA01000336.1:0-5320 GCF_003998945.1 Mesorhizobium sp. M7A.F.Ca.CA.003.01.2.1
GAGGAACAGGAACAGCATGACCTGGCTCATCTGCACAGAAACGCCGAACTTATGCATGGAATAGAAGGTGTAGTAGCTGGCGAGGCTGGCGATGTAGGCATTCTTGCTCAGAACCAGCAGTGTCAGCACGATCAATGCATTCATCACCTTGCGGCGCGGGAAGGGCGAAACGAAGCTCGCCGCCTTGCGGGTGCCCTGCGCGGCACGCAGCCGGCTGTACCAGCCGCCGACCTGCCACAAAACGATGATGCCGATCAGCGAGCCGACGGCGAACCAGGAAATGCTGGTCTGGCCGAACGGCACGACGATGAAGGCCGCCAGCAGCGGCCCCATGGACTGGCCGAAATTGCCGCCCACCTGGAACAGCGACTGCGCCAGGCCGAAGCGGCCGCCGGAAGCGAAGCGGGCGATGCGCGAGGATTCCGGGTGGAAGATCGCCGAGCCGATGCCGATCAGCGAGGCACCGATCAGCAGCAGCGAATAATGCCCGGCATAGGCGAGCACGATCAGGCCGATCAGCGACGACGCCATGCCATAGGGCAGCGAATAGGGCATCGGCCGCTTGTCGGTGATCATGCCGATCAGCGGCTGCAGCAAGGATGCGGTCACCTGGAAAGTGAAGGTCAACAAGCCGATCTGCCAGAAATCGAGGCCATAATTCTCTTTCAGGAGCGGGTAAATGGCCGATAGCAGCGACTGCATGATGTCGTTGATGCAGTGGCAGAAGCTCACCGCCAGGATGACGGTGAAGGCCGTCGCCTGGGCTGAGGCGTGACTGGCGCTCGCCGGTGGGGCGACGCTGGCTGCTGTCGTATCGGTCAAGGTAGGCTCCGTGGTCTTTTTGGCGGGCACGCCCGCAGGCAACTGGCGGACGCTCCTTGCGGCCACCCTAGGGACGGTGCCTTATAAGCCGCTTGCGAGACGACTTCTTTCGTGGTTTGGTCCAATAGTTTCGCAAGTGGGCCATAACTAGATGCCGCACGGCAAAGAAGTCTTTCACGCTGGCAATGCCAATCTCGGCCAGTTGCACGAGAGCCGCTGGCAGTGGCTTGAGCAAGTGGCCGGGCCGGCGGTGGCATTGCCGACCGAATATCCTGACGGCTACCGCGTGCCACAGCACCGCCACAGCCGCAGCCAGCTCTTGCATGCGCTTGTCGGTGTGGTGCTGGTGACGACACGCTACGGGCGCTGGATGGTGCCGCCCGACCACGCGATGTGGATTCCAGCCGGCACCGAGCATTCCGTCGAGATGCTGGGCGACGTCTCGATGCGTTCGGTTTATGTCATGCCACAGGCGATCCCCGGGCTGCCCGAAGGCTTGCGCGTCGTCGGCGTCACCGACCTGATGCACAGCCTGATCGTGGAATCGGAGAAGCTCCCGCAAGGCGGCGTTCTGGAAGGACGCGGTGGGCTGATCATGAACCTTCTGCTGCACGAAATCCCGACCTTGCCGGAACGGCCTCTCGGGCTGCCATTTCCGTCCGATCCAAGATTGTCGGCGCTGTGCCGACGCTTCGTCGCAGCACCGTCGCCGCATGCGACCATCGACGAGTGGGCCGATGCAGCCGGCATGAGCCGCCGTTCCTTCACGCGCGCCTTCCAGCGCCAGACCGGCCTGTCGCTGTCGACATGGCGCCAGCAGGCCTGCCTGTTCGCGGCGCTGCCCAGGCTGGCGGACGGCGAGCCGATCACCAGGGTGGCGCTTGATCTCGGCTATGACAGCGTGCCGGCCTTCATCACCATGTTCAAGCGCATGCTGGGGACCTCGCCGCGCGGCTATATGCGCGGCGCACGCGAGAACGTCGAGGTCGCTCGTCGCCTGATCGGCCCGGTTCGGTTGGAAAGCTCCGCGCCTTAAGGGCAGGCGGGTTTAGTCGAACAGGCTGGACACCGATTCCTCAGTCGCCGTGCGCGAGATGGCTTCGCCCATCAGGTCGGCGATCGAGATGACGCGGATGTTGGGCGCGTCGAGCACGCCCTGGGTCGGCTGGATGGAATCGGTGATCACCAGTTCCTGCAGCTTCGAGCCGCTGATGCGGGCAACGGCACCGCCCGACAGCACGCCGTGGGTGATATAGGCGGTGACGCTGGTGGCGCCGTTGGCCAGCAGCGCATCGGCGGCGTTGCACAGCGTGCCGCCGGAATCGACGATGTCGTCGATCAGCAGGCAATCCTTGCCGGCGACCGCGCCGATGATGTTCATGACTTCCGATTCGCCCGGCCGTTCGCGGCGCTTGTCGACGATGGCCAGTTGCGCATCGAAGCGCTTGGCCAGCGCACGGGCGCGGACCACGCCGCCAATGTCGGGCGAAACCACCACGACGTTGCCGAGTTGCTTGTATTTGGCCTTCACGTCGCGGGCCATCACCGGCACGGAAAACAGATTGTCGGTCGGGATGTCGAAGAAGCCCTGGATCTGGCCGGCATGCAGGTCGAGCGTCAGAACGCGGTCGACGCCGGCGCGGGTGATCATGTTGGCGACCAGCTTGGCCGAGATCGGCGTGCGGCCGGAGGCGCGGCGGTCCTGCCTGGCGTAGCCGAAATAAGGGATGACCGCCGTGATGCGCTTGGCCGAGGAGCGCATGAAGGCATCGATCATGATAAGCAATTCCATCAAATGATCGTTGGTCGGGAACGAGGTCGACTGCAGGATGAAGACATCCTCGCCGCGCACGTTTTCCTGGATTTCGACGAAGATTTCCTGGTCGGCGAAGCGCCTGACCGTGGCTTTGCCCAGCGGGACGTTGAGGTACCGGGCGACTGCTTCGGCCAGCACCCTGTTGGAATTGCCCGCGAAGAGTTTCATGCACGGTTCCTGGTGGAGGATGATGAGGCCTGACGGACTCGCTTGCGCCCTTTAACCGGGCTTTTAGCGGCCCGCGCTGGTATTGCAAGCGCCGAGATCGGGAATCCGCCGGCTAAACTCAAGAAAGCTCCGCGCCATCGCCGGACTGCAACAGGGAGCAGGGGACTTGTGCTGGTTCTTCTTCTCATTGGGCATCGGATTTTCCCAAAACCGTCTCCACTTTGGGGTCCGATGCCTCTAGCCCGCCTTGCCGCCGAGCCAGGCGGCGAACTGGTCGATGGTCTGGTCGGCGATCGCCTGCATGGTGGCCGGCGAGATCCCCTTCCAGCTGTCGCCGCCCGCGCTGGCGCCGGAATTGACCGACGGAGCCTTCTGCTGGCCATTGATGCGGTGCAGCCGGTTGCCAGCGGGGTCATAGACGTCCCAGACATAGATGACGGTGGTGTCGGCGCCTTCCGACATCGTCGAGAAATAGCCTTTCAGCACATGTGTCACGGTCTGGTCGGCGCTGCCGGCGAGAGTGATGCCGCGCTGCCTGGCACGGGTCTGCAACTCCGCCGTCAGAGGTGTCGCAGCTTCCACCGAAGCGCCGACGATCGGCGCGATCTGCAAGCGGGTCTTCGACAGGATGGCAGCGCTTTGGGCTGATGTGACCGGTGCGGCGGCGGTTGCGGGAGCGCCAGACGTGCTGGTGGCGGGCCCGGCCGGAACCGTTGCCGCCGTGTTGCCTGACGTTGCGGGCAGCGTCTGGGTCGACGTCGCCGGCGGGGTGATCGCCGACGGTTCGAGCACGTCCTTTGCGTTGGTGCAGGCGGCAAGAGCCAATGCCACAAGCAATGACACGGTCGTCACATGCGATCGTCTCATTTGCCTTCTAACTCCTTGGCGAAGAACGCCTCCCACTGTGGATTCACTTTACGATCAAGTCGAGATCATGGCGGGACAGCGGCCTGGGCTGGGATTCGGTGGTCAGGTAGGTGCGGCCAAGCGTCATCGCCGTCTCGGTGTCGGAGTCCATGATGATCATATGGGCGAACAGCGTCATGTTGGGCGCGATCGGTTCGGGATTGCCCTGGTAGAACATCGGCATGTCCATCCAGGACGGGGTGAAGCGGGCGCCGACCGAATAGCCGCAGGCGTTCAGCCGGTGCTTGGTCAGGCCGTGTGCCTCCATGGTGCGGGCATGCGCATCGAAGACGTCGCCGAAGCTGTTGCCCGGCATCATCGCCTTCTCGACAGCCAGGAGTGCTGCGCGGGCGGCGTCGAACAGTTCCTGATGGCGCTTCGACACCTTGCCGGTCAGCACCGTGCGCATCATCGGCGCATGGTAGTGGTTGAAGACGCCGGCCCATTCGAGCGTCAGCTGGTCGTTCTTGGTGAGCTTGCGGCGGCCGGCCTTGTAGCGGCACAGCAGCGCATCGACGCCGGAGCCGATGATGAACTCGTTGGCCGGATAGTCGCCGCCGCCGGCGAAGATCGCGCCCTGCATGGCGGCCAGGATCAGAGCTTCGTCGCCGCCTTGCTTGATCAGCGGCAGTGCCGCGTCGAGCGCATCGTCGGAGAGATTGGCGGCCTTCTCGGCCTTGGCTATCTCGGCCGGGCTCTTGAACAGGCGCAGCCGGCCGACAATGCCGGACGCATCGGCGATCTGGCCGAAGGTCTGCAACTGCTCGTCCAGGCGGCGGCCGTTGAAGGCGGTCAGGCCGTGGGTGTCATATTCGACACCGATGCGGGCGCCGAGCAGGTCGAGTTCGTTGAGCAGATTGCGCAGGTCGACCGCGGGATTGGCGCCGTTGCGGTCGGTCCACAAGACGATGTTGTCGATAATCGAGGTCTGACGTGCCTGGCGCAGGTCGGCCGAGCGGGTCAGAAGCACCATCGAACCGTCGGCCTTGACCACCAGGCACTGGAAGAAGCAGAAGCCGAACGTGTCGTAGCCGGTCAGCCAATACATGCTTTCCTGCGCGAACAGCAGGATGGCGTCGAGCTTCTTTTCGGCCATCTCGATGATCAGCCGGTCGCGCCGCGCGTCAAATTCAGATCGTTCAAAATGCAGCGCCATTATTCCCTCTCCAAGACAATTGCCGAAACCTGCCGGCCGTAATCGGGCTCCTTGCGATGCGTGGTGCGCCGATAGGAGTAGAACAGGCCTTCCTCAGCGTAAGTGCAGCGGTCGAGGCCCTCAGCCGTCACGCCTGCCTTGGCCAGCCGGTCAACCGTGTAGCGGTTGAGGTCGAACATCGCATGGCCGGCATTGGCGGACGGAGCGAAATAGAGGATGTTTTCGGCGTCGGATTCGACAAAGCGGGCGACGAATTCCGGGCCGACCTCGTAGTTTCGCGGGCCGATGGAGGGGCCTAGCACGGCGACGATGTTTTGGCGCCGGGCGCCGAGGCTTTCCATCGCCAGGATGGTGTTTTCGAGCACGCCGGTGAACGCGCCTTTCCAGCCGGCATGCGCAGCGCCGATGATGCGCGCCTGCGCATCAGCGAACAGCACGGGACCGCAATCGGC
>NZ_RZRA01000337.1:0-5288 GCF_003998945.1 Mesorhizobium sp. M7A.F.Ca.CA.003.01.2.1
GGCGACAGGTGGACAGCCAGACTCTGGCCTGTACGATTACCAGATGCGATCCATGCGGAAAGCCGCCTGGTTCGACAGGATTTCGCAAGACGTGCCACAAGGATCAGGGTGAGCCAAGCGCTTGCCGAGGCAAACCAGCGCCTGAATGGCTGGGAAGGAGGACAGGAGATGACGGACATGACGCACTCTGCGACGAACGGCCAGGCCGCGCAGACGAAAGCGGCAACCGTCAAAACCACCTTGCGATCCAATATTGGCCGAAGCGCCAACGGATTTTCCGCCCAGGGCCTCTACGATCCACGCAACGAGCATGACGCCTGCGGCGTCGGTTTCATCGTCAACATGAAGGGCGTGAAGTCGCATCAGATCGTCGAGGACGGGCTTGCTGTGCTCGAAAACCTGACGCATCGCGGCGCCGTCGGCGCCGATCCGCTGGTCGGCGATGGCGCCGGCGTGCTGGTGCAGCTTCCCGACCAGTTCTTCCGTGACGAGATGGCAGCCCAGGGCATCGAGCTGCCGCCGGCGGGCCAGTACGGCGTCGGACACTGGTTCATGCCGCAGGACGCGGCCCTTCGCGCCCATATCGAGGACATCATTGCCGAATCGGCGCAATCCGAGGGACTTCCGCTCATCGGTTTCCGTGACGTGCCCGTCGACAATTCGTCGCTGTCGAAGGCGCCCGACATCGTGGCATCCGAGCCGTTCCATCGGCAGATCTTCATCGGCCGCACGCCAGACATTACCGATGACGAGGAATACGAGGCCAGGCTCTATCTGCTGCGCAAGGTCATCTCGGGCCGCATCTATGCCGAGAACGACAACAAGGACATCGGCGCCTATTGCGTGTCGCTGTCGGCGCGCACCATCGTCTACAAGGGCATGTTCCTGGCTTATCAGGTCGGGGCCTACTACAAGGACCTCAAGGACCCGCGCTTCGAAACCGCGCTGATCCTCGTCCACCAGCGCTTCTCGACCAACACGTTCCCGTCATGGAAGCTGGCGCATCCCTACCGCATGGTCGCCCACAATGGCGAGATCAACACCGTGCGCGGCAACAACAACTGGATGGCTGCGCGCCAGGCGTCGGTCGATTCCGAACTGTTCGGCAACAACATCTCGAAGCTGTGGCCGATTTCCTATGACGGCCAATCCGACACCGCCTGCTTCGACAATGCGCTCGAGTTCCTGTTCCAGGGCGGGTACAGGCTCAGCCATGCCATGATGATGCTGATTCCGGAAGCCTGGGCCGGCAACAAGCTCATGGATGCCGATCGCAAGGCCTTCTACGAATACCATGCGGCATTGATGGAGCCGTGGGACGGACCGGCGGCGGTGGTCTTCACCGATGGCCGCCAGATCGGCGCCACGCTCGACCGCAATGGCTTGCGCCCGGCACGCTACATCGTCACCGACGATGACCGCGTCATCATGGCCTCGGAAGCCGGCGTGCTGCCGGTGCCGGAGGAGAAGATCGTCAAGAAGTGGCGGCTGCAGCCCGGCCGCATGCTGCTGATCGACCTGGAGAAGGGGCGCATCGTCTCCGACGAGGAGCTCAAGTCGGAGATCGCGACCAAGCATCCCTACAAGACCTGGCTCGCCAACACGCAGCTGATCCTCGAAGATCTGAAGCCGGTCGAACCGCGCGCGTTGCGCAAGGATGTCAGCCTGCTCGATCGTCAGCAGGCATTCGGCTACAGCCAGGAGGACACCAAGCTGTTGATGTCGCCTATGGCGACGACAGGCCAGGAAGCGGTGGGCTCGATGGGCACCGACACGCCGATCTCGGCGATGTCGGACAAGTCGAAGCTGCTCTACACCTATTTCAAGCAGAACTTCGCCCAGGTCACCAACCCGCCGATCGACCCGATCCGCGAGGAGCTGGTGATGAGCCTGGTGTCCTTCATCGGGCCGCGGCCCAACATCTTCGACCTTGTCGGCAATTCGCGCCGCAAGCGGCTCGAAGTGCGCCAGCCGATCCTGACCAATGGCGATCTCGAGAAGATCCGCTCCATCGGCCACACCGAGGACCGTTTCGACACCAAGACGATCGACATCACCTATGGCTCCGCCGAAGGCGCCGCGGGCATGCAGGGCGCCATCGATCGGTTGTGCGAGCGGGCGGAGGCGGCGGTTGCCGGCGGCTACAACATCATCATCCTGTCCGACCGCCAGGTCGGGCCCGACCGCATCGCCATCCCGGCGCTGCTGGCGACGGCGGCGGTCCATCATCACCTGATCCGCAAGGGGCTGCGCACCTCGGTCGGCCTCGTCGTCGAATCCGGCGAGCCGCGCGAAGTGCATCATTTCTGCTGCCTCGCCGGCTATGGCGCCGAGGCGATCAATCCCTACCTCGCCTTCGACACGCTGCTCGACATGCACAAGCGCGGCGAACTGCCGAAGGAAGTGGACGCCTACGAAGTCGTCTCGCGCTACATCAAGTCGATCGGCAAGGGCATCCTCAAGGTGATGTCCAAGATGGGCATCTCGACCTACCAGTCCTATTGCGGCGCGCAGATTTTCGACGCCATCGGCCTGAAGACCGATTTCGTGCAGCAATACTTCACCGGCACCGCGACGCTGATCGAAGGCGTCGGCCTGGACGAGATCGCGGCCGAGACGCTCAGCCGCCACAATGACGGTTTCGGCAACGACCCCGTGCTGCGCAACAGCCTCGAGGTCGGCGGCGAATACATGTTCCGCATGCGCGGCGAGGCGCATATCTGGTCGCCAGATGCTGTCGCCACCTTGCAGCACGCCGTGCGCCAGGGATCGTGGGAAACCTTCAAGGACTATTCCGCCCAGATCGACAGCGAGACGGCCCGCGCCCAGACCATTCGCGGCCTGTTCAAGCTCAAGCTGGCCGGGGAAACCGGCCGCAAGAAGGTGGCGCTCGACGACGTCATGCCGGCGGCCGACATCGTCAAGCGGTTCTCGACCGGAGCGATGTCGTTCGGCTCGATCTCGCGCGAAGCGCACACGACGCTGGCGCGCGCGATGAACCAGATCGGCGGCAAGTCGAACACCGGCGAGGGCGGCGAAGAGGCCGACCGCTATCTGCCGCTGCCGGGCGGCGGCAAGAACCCGGAACGCTCGGCGATCAAGCAGATCGCCTCGGGACGTTTCGGCGTCACGGCCGAATACCTCGTCAACTCCGACATGATGCAGATCAAGGTGGCGCAGGGTGCCAAGCCCGGCGAGGGCGGTCAGCTGCCCGGCCACAAGGTCGACGCCACCATCGCCAAGGTCCGGCATTCGACGCCGGGCGTCGGCCTGATCTCGCCGCCGCCGCATCACGACATCTATTCGATCGAGGATCTGGCACAGCTGATCTACGACCTGAAGAACGTCAATCCGGCAGCCGACGTGTCGGTCAAGCTGGTGTCGGAAGTCGGCGTCGGCACGGTTGCGGCGGGCGTCGCCAAGGCGCGCGCCGACCACATCACAATTTCGGGCTATGATGGCGGCACCGGTGCCTCGCCGCTGACGTCGCTCAAGCATGCCGGCAGCCCGTGGGAAATGGGCCTTGCCGAGACACACCAGACGCTGGTGCTGAACGGCTTGCGGTCGCGCGTTGCGCTGCAGGTCGATGGTGGCTTGCGCACAGGGCGCGACGTCATCATCGGCGCGCTGCTCGGCGCCGACGAGTTCGGCTTCTCGACCGCACCGCTGATCGCGGCCGGCTGCATCATGATGCGCAAATGCCATCTCAACACCTGTCCGGTCGGCGTCGCGACGCAGGATCCGGTGCTGCGCAAGCGCTTCAAGGGCACGCCCGAGCATGTCATCAACTTCTTCTTCTACGTCGCGGAAGAGGTGAGGGAGCTGCTCGCCGAGATGGGCTACACCCATATCGACCAGATCATCGGCGACACCGATCTTCTGGAAAAGCGCGACCTGATCGTGCACTGGAAGGCGCGCGGGCTCGATTTCTCGAAGATGTTCTTCAAGCCGGATGCGCCGCATGAAGCGGTGCACTGGACCGAGCGGCAGAAGCACCCGATCGACGACGTGCTCGACCGCAAGCTGATCGAACTGGCCAAGCCGGCGCTCGAGAGCAAGCTGCCGGTCAAGATCGAGGTCGATATCCGCAATGTCGACCGCTCCGCGGGCGCCATGCTGTCGGGCGAAGTGGCCAAGCGCTTCAAGCACAAGGGCCTGCGCGAGGATACGATATCGGTGAAGCTGACCGGCACTGCCGGCCAGTCCTTTGGCGCCTTCCTGGCGCGCGGCATCTCGTTCGAGCTTGTCGGCGCCGGCAACGACTATGTCGGCAAGGGCCTGTCGGGCGGCCGCATCGTCATTCGGCCGCCGGAAGAGGCCAAGATCGTCGCGGCTGAATCCATCATCGTCGGCAACACGGTGCTCTATGGCGCAACCGCGGGCGAAGCCTATTTCGCCGGCGTCGCCGGCGAGCGTTTCGCCGTGCGCAATTCGGGCGTCGCCGCCGTCGTCGAAGGCGTCGGCGATCATGGCTGCGAGTACATGACTGGCGGCATCGTCGTCGTCATCGGCAAGACCGGCCGCAACTTCGCCGCCGGCATGTCTGGCGGCGTCGCCTACGTGCTCGACGAGGCGGGCGATTTCGCCGAGCGCTGCAACATGGCGATGGTCGAGCTGGAGCCGGTTCCGGAAGAAGACGATCTGATGGAAAGGCTGCTGCACCATGGCGGCGACCTCGACCACAAGGGCCGCGTCGACGTCTCCGGCGACATGACCAGCCATGACGAGGAGCGGCTCTACCAGCTGATCTCGAACCATGTGCACTACACCGGGTCGGTACGTGGTCGCGAGATTCTCGACGACTGGGCGACGTTCCGGCCGAAGTTCCGCAAGATCATGCCGGTCGAATACCGCCGCGCCCTGATCGAGATGGAACGCATGCGCATGGGCGTTGCGGCGGAATAGGCTTTGCAATGGCCGGGGAGCCCAGGCTTCCCGGCCCATCTTCATCGACAGTTTGACCTCCGGCGCAAGGTTGCCATGGCTGCCTCAAGGGGTTAACGGGTGCGGCGAAAACCGCACCATCTGGACAGCAGGAACTGGACTATGGGCAAGGTAACAGGCTTTCTCGAAATCGACCGGCAGGTGCACAAGTACCAGCCGGCCTCCGACCGCATCCGGCATTTCCGCGAGTTCACGCTGCCGATGTCTGACAAGGAGGTCGAGAAACAGGCCGCGCGCTGCATGGATTGCGGCATTCCGTTCTGCCACGGGCCGACCGGCTGCCCGATCCACAACCAGATTCCAGACTGGAACGACCTCGTCTACAATGGCGACTGGGACAACGC
>NZ_RZRA01000338.1:0-5287 GCF_003998945.1 Mesorhizobium sp. M7A.F.Ca.CA.003.01.2.1
ATCGAGTTGACCGCGAACCACGCGGCCTTTGCTCGCCTCGGCTTTCGCGAAACTGGACGGACGGCGCATGACGGCTATGCCAGGCCGACCTCGATCACCATGCGCAAAGCTCTCCCGTAAGTCTTATCTTACGGTTTGTGGGCCACGGATATCGCACCGCGACAGTGTCAGGTCCTGAGCGGCAGCACGCGGTCTGGTGGGCGGTGGCCGTCAACGAAGGCGCGGATGTTGATGATGACCTTTTCACCCATGTCGATACGGCCCTCGAGCGTCGCCGAGCCCATATGCGGCAAAAGCACGACCTTGTTCTTGGCCGCGAGCTTCAGCAGCTTGCCGTTCAAGGCCGGCTCGTGCTCGTAGACATCGAGGCCGGCGCCGGCGATCTTGCCGTCCTGGATCAGCTTGACCAGTGCTTCCTCGTCGATGATGTCGCCGCGCGCGGTGTTGACGACATAGGCGGTGGGCTGCAGTAGCGCCAGCCGCCGCGCCGAAAGCAGATGGAAGGTTGCCGGCGTCGAGGGACAGTTGACCGAGATGATATCCATGCGGGCCAGCATCTGGTCGAGGCTTTCCCAATAGGTCGCCTCCAGCCCGTCTTCCACGGCCGGCAGCACGCGGTGGCGGTTGTGATAGTGGATCGACAGTCCGAAGGCCTTGGCCCGCCTGGCTACGGCCGTGCCGATCCGCCCCATGCCGACAATGCCGAGCCGCTTGCCCCAGATGCGCCGGCCCAGCATCCAGGTCGGCGACCAGCCGGCCCATTTCTTGTCGCCGGTGAGCACATTGGCGCCTTCCGCGAGCCGCCGCGGCACCGCCAGCATCAGCGCCATCGTCATGTCGGCGGTGTCTTCGGTCAGGACATTCGGCGTGTTGGTGACGGTGATGCCCCTCTTGGCCGCAGCCGCGACATCGATCTTGTCGACGCCGTTGCCAAAATTGGCGATCAGCTTGAGGTTGTCGCCTGCCTGAGCGATCAGCGCCGCGTCGATATTGTCGGTAATGGTCGGCACCAGAACGTCGGCTTCCTTGACCGCCGCGACCAGTTCCGGCTGCGTCATCGGCCGGTCCTCGACATTCAGCCTTGCGTCGAACAGTTCGCGCATGCGGGTCTCGACCGGGTCGGGCAGCTTGCGCGTGATGACGACGAGAGGCCTTTTTTTGCCTGCCATTGTTTCCCTCTCGAGTATTTGCCGCAATTCCGAACGCAAAACCGCTTCACAGGTTTGCTGGAATTGCTCTAACCCGATCTCGTTGAGACCTCTTTAACCAAGACCGGCGAAACTGAAAGCCGGTCGCGGTGCCGATTACCCATGTAACAAGCGGTGCCGCCGAAGACAAAGAAAAAGGGGCGCCGAGGCAAGCGCCGAAAGGAATGAAAGTGTCTGGTTTCGCGTCGCTTCGCCTGGCCCTCAGTGCAGCATTTTTCGGCGCTCTGCTTTATTCTCCGCTTACGGCGGCACAGAGTGCGGCTGCACCTGCCCAGAGCGTCGTCACGCTCGGGCCGAGCGGCCTGCCGCTGCCGCGATTCGTCAGCCTGAAATCCGGCCGCGTCAACTCGCGCGTCGGCCCCGGCGCCAACTACTCGGTCGACTGGATGTACATGAAGGCCGGCCTGCCGATGGAGATCATCCAGGAATTCGACACATGGCGCCGCGTGCGCGATGCCGATGGTTCGGAAGGCTGGATCAACCAGTCGCTGCTTTCCGGCCGACGCACGGCAATCGTCGCACCATGGCAGCGTGGCAAGGGCACCCGGATCAATCTTCTCAACAGCCCCGACAAGGATGCAAGGGTGGTCGCGATGATCGAACCTGGCGTCATGGGTACGATCAAATCCTGCGACGGCCAGTGGTGCGAAATGACGTTCGACGGCCACACCGGCTGGCTTGCCCAGTCGGTCGTCTGGGGCGCCTATCCCGGCGAACGGGTCAAGGACTGATTCTCTTTCGCGGTCCTGGCTTTATGCCCGATACGGCCGAGATGGGTGTCCTGGAAGCCGGTCGGCAGCTTCAGACCGTAGCCCAGCGCACGGTCGATGGCGATGTGGGCGATCCATATCAGCGCAACCGCCATCGCGGCCGCATTGCCCCACATGTGCCCGCCGAGCAGCAGCAGCACGGGCACGATCAGGATGTGCAAGGCGTTGTAGGCAAGGGCACCGACGCGCGGACCGGCCAGATAGCCCGACATCGATAGGTCAGGCGCCAGGATAAGCAATCCGAAGAGCCACCAGGAGATGCCGGTCGAACCGTAGAAAATGACGGCAGCCAGTGCCACGATCGCCCATTCGAGCCGGATTACGAGATCGAGGGGTTTCATCCCTGGCCGATAATTCTGGCTTGGCAGATGATTCCGGCCTCGCCAGTCATTCGCGGCGTTTGGGGCGCAGCCTCACGACGATGTCGACATTG
Source organism: Mesorhizobium sp. M7A.F.Ca.CA.003.01.2.1 (assembly GCF_003998945.1). Classification (NCBI taxonomy): domain Bacteria; kingdom Pseudomonadati; phylum Pseudomonadota; class Alphaproteobacteria; order Hyphomicrobiales; family Phyllobacteriaceae; genus Mesorhizobium; species Mesorhizobium sp. M7A.F.Ca.CA.003.01.2.1. Next base: position 2,412 of record NZ_RZRA01000338.1, read on the forward strand.
GCGATCTCCATCCCTTCCGGAGGCTCCGGCAGGTTCGCAACCGTCACCGGACCGCTGTCGATGTCGAATATACGGTTTTCGCCTTCGATGTAGAAATGGTGGTGGTCGGAGGTGTTGGTGTCGAAATAGGTTTTCGCGCCTTCGACGGCGAGGATGCGCAAAAGTCCCGCCTGGGTAAACTGGTGAAGGGCATTGTAGACGGTGGCCAGCGACACCGGCACGCCGGCGGCAACCGCCTCCTCGTGCAGTTCCTCGGCCGACAGATGCCGGTCGCCCTTGGCGAAAAGCAGATCGGCCAGCGCAATGCGCTGACGCGTCGGCCTCAGCCCGGCTTCACGGACCCGCTTGTCCACAGCGACATTTTCCTTCCGGCCGTCCAGGTCCATCTTCTCGTCGAACCCCACAGTTCCGCCCCAAGACACGCCCAGAATGGCAAAAAAATGAACGTCTGCCGAAACCGGACCTCTCAGGACATATATTCTGTCGTCCGAATGCGATCAATAGCGCGCATTGACCCAGGCAGACGAGCAGGCTAAGCGCAAACGCCGGTTTCCGGCCTGAAACAGATTGTGTTAGGAAACCAACGACAAGGGCACCCGATGGCCCGGAACGATATGGGATGAGATTGATGGCGGGTAAATCCAGCTACGAGTACGACGAATTGCTGGCCTGCGCCCGCGGCGAACTGTTCGGACCGGGCAACGCCCAGCTTCCCTATCCGCCAATGCTGATGTTCGACCGCATCACCGAGATCAGCGAGACCGGCGGCGCCTTCGAGAAGGGTTTCATCCGCGCGGAGTTCGACATCAAGCCGGACCTGTGGTTCTTTGCCTGCCATTTCATCGGCAATCCGATCATGCCGGGGTGCCTCGGCCTCGACGCCATGTGGCAACTGACGGGCTTCTATCTTGGCTGGCTTGGCGAACCCGGGAAGGGAATGGCGCTGTCGACCGGCGAAGTGAAATTCAAGGGCATGGTCACGCCTTCGGTGAAGAAGGTCGAATATGGCATCGACTTCAAGCGCGTGATGCGGGGCCGGCTGGTGCTCGGCATCGCCGATGGCTGGCTGAAGGCGGATGGCGAACCCATATACGCGGCAACGGATTTGAAAGTCGGTCTGTCCAAGCAGTCGGCGGTCGGCTGACCGGCACCCCTGGCCGGCCCCCTTTGGCCAGCATCCCTGGAAGGAGTTGCGAATGAGACGTGTCGTAGTCACAGGCCTCGGCATCGTGTCGTCGATCGGCAACAATGCCAACGAGGTGCAAGCCTCGCTGCATGACGCCAGATCAGGCATCAGCTTCTCGGATTCCTTCGCCGAACACGGCTTCCGCTGCCAGGTCTGGGGAGCGCCGACGCTCGATCCATCGGCGATGATCGATCGCCGTGCGATGCGCTTCCTGAGCCAGGGTGCTGCATGGAACCACGTCGCCATGGACCAGGCGATCGCGGATGCGGGCCTCGGCGAGAGCGACATCACCAATGAGCGCACCGGCATCGTCATGGGATCGGGCGGACCATCCACCCGCACCATCGTCGAAGCTGCCGAAACGACGCTGAAGAACGGCAGTCCCAAGCGCATCGGTCCATTCGCGGTGCCGAAGGCAATGTCGTCGACCGCATCGGCGACGCTTGCCACATGGTTCAAGATCCACGGCGTCAACTACTCGATCTCGTCGGCCTGTTCGACCTCGGCGCATTGCATCGGCAATGGCTATGAATTGATCCAATGGGGCAAGCAGGACATCGTCTTCGCCGGCGGCCACGAGGATCTCGACTGGACGATGTCGGACCTGTTCGACGCCATGGGCGCCATGTCGTCGAAATTCAACGACAAGGCATCGACCGCCTCCCGTGCGTATGACGTCAATCGCGACGGCTTCGTCATTGCCGGGGGCGCCGGTGTGCTGGTGCTGGAAGAGCTTGAGCATGCCAAGGCGCGCGGCGCCAAGATCTATGCCGAGATCGTCGGCTATGGCGCGACGTCGGATGGCTACGACATGGTTGCTCCTTCAGGCGAAGGCGCGGTCCGCTGCATGCGCCAGGCGCTGGCCACGGTTTCCACGCCGGTCGACTACATCAACACCCATGGCACCTCGACGCCGGTGGGAGATTCCAAGGAAATGGGCGCCATCCGCGAGGTGTTCGGCCCAGAGATGCCGTACATCACCTCGACGAAGTCGCTGACCGGCCATTCGCTGGGCGCGGCCGGCGTGCAGGAATCCATCTACTCGATCCTGATGATGCAGGGCGGTTTCATCGGCGAAAGCGCCCATATCGAGACCCTCGACCCCGAATTCGAGGGCATGCCGATCGTGCGAAAGCGCATCGACGACGCCAGGATCGACACTGTTTTGTCCAATTCGTTCGGCTTCGGTGGCACCAACGCCACGCTCGTTTTCCAGCGCTATTCCGCATAAGGATTTGCCGGCCATGGACGGATTGATGAAGGGCAAGCGCGGGCTTGTCATGGGTGTCGCCAACGATCATTCGATCGCCTGGGGCATCGCCCGGAAATTATCCGAACACGGGGCGGAACTCGCCTTCACCTATCAGGGCGATGCCTTCGGACGCCGGGTCAAGCCGCTGGCCGACAAGCTCGGCGCCTCGCTGGTCGTGCCGTGCGACGTCGAGGACAGCGCTTCGGTCGCCGCCACGTTCGAGACCCTGGGCAACGAATGGGGCGGGCTGGATTTCATCGTCCACGCCATCGGCTTTTCCGACAAGAACGAGTTGAAAGGCCTCTACGCCGACACCAGCCGGGACAATTTCGTCCGCACCATGGTGATCTCCTGCTACTCCTTCACCGAGGTCGCCCGCCATGCGGCCACCTTGATGAAGGACGGCGGATCGATGATCACGCTGACCTATGCGGGCTC
>NZ_RZRA01000339.1:0-5282 GCF_003998945.1 Mesorhizobium sp. M7A.F.Ca.CA.003.01.2.1
TCGCTCAAGCCGCCCATGATCGGTGCGAAGAAGAACTGCATCGCCGCATAGACGAAGAACAGCCAGCCGCCTTCGATCGCCGCGCCGCTGATGCTGACCCCGGTCAATTCCCGGAGATAGGCCGGCAGCACCGGCATGATCATGCCGAAGCCGATAATGTCGAGCAGCAGCGTGGTGAAGACGAGCGCAAGGCCCCGTCTGGCGGTTTTGGGGTCGATCATGCAGGATCAAGCTCCTCTGCTCGCCCTCAGGCGCAGGCGGACGCACCTTATAGGCGAGCTCGCGGAAAGGAACAATGCAGGAACAGGCCGAATCTATTCATCCTGACACCACCTGACGGCAGCATCGCCGGCAGGTGAAGCTCGACAACGGTCTGGTCAGATCGGCCCACTCAGCGTGTTGCAATCCGACAGCTTGCCGCTCTTGTAACCACGCGCCAGCCAGGTCTGCCGCTGCTGCGAGGTGCCGTGGTTGAAGCTTTCCGGCACGACATAGCCCTGCATCTTCTTCTGCAGCGTGTCGTCGCCGATCTGCTTGGCGGCGTTCAGCGCGCTTTCGATGTCGCCCTGCTCCAATATGCCTTTCTGTCCGGTGTAGTGGGCCCACACACCGGCAAAGCAGTCGGCCTGAAGCTCGATTCGCACCGACATCTGGTTGGCCTCGACCTCGCCCATGCTCTGCCGCATCTGGTTGAACTTGGACATGATGCCGGTCAGGTTCTGCACATGATGGCCGATTTCATGCGCGATCACATAGGCGCGGGCAAATTCGCCCGAAGCGCCGAACTGCTGGTCGAGTTGCTGGAAGAAGGTCATGTCCAGATAGACCTTGTGGTCGCCGGGACAATAGAACGGTCCGGCCGCCGCGGAGGCAAAGCCGCAGGCCGAGCGCACCTGGCCGGAAAACAGCACCAGCTTGGGATCCTCGTAGGTCAATCCCTGCGACTTGAAGATGCCGGTCCAGGTGTCCTCGGTCTCGGCCAGCACGGTCGCCACGAACTGCTTCATCTCGTCATTGGCCGGTGTGGCACCGTTGTCCTGGCCGCTATTGTCGGTGATCTGGCCGCCGCCGCCCGGCAGCAGGCCGCCGTCGCCACCGCCCAGGATCGTCGAAGGATCGAAGCCGAAATACCATCCGGCCAGCACCACCAGGATGACGAGGAAGATGCTGCCGCCGCCACCGGTACGGCCGCCGATCGGAATGCGGAACTGGCCACCGCCGCCGCCGAGTCCGCCGCCGCCGCTGTCGCTGCGGTCGTCCTCGATATTGTCACTCTGACGACGGCCCTTCCAGAGCATGGCAACTCCTCGTGCAGCAAACCTCCCCGTTGCTCCGGGGCGACAAACAATTATCTCAACGGTTGCGCCAAGTCACAGCATTTTTCGATGGCCTTTTTGGCCACACGGGTTGCCTTGCGGCCAAGTTCGTTGTGGCGAGCGGCTCGGCGTGGCAATCGTCCCCGTGGCCTACAGCCGATCACGTAAGCCCGACAGAGAGCTAATCTTCCTGCTTGGCGCCGGCGCTCTTGCCGTCGGAGCTCTTCGAACGCTCCTCGAAACGCGCCGCGCCCTTTTTCAGCGGATGGCCGGTTTCGGCTTCGGTCTTGCGCTCATCCCTGGCCGCCGCCTGTTTCAGTCCCTCGGCTGCCTGCTTGCCCTTTGCCGCCGGCGTTTGTTCGATGCCCATCGTTTCCTCCCTTTCGCGCGCCAATCGCACGGATCTGGTGCAAACGTGTCTGGCGTGCGACGGTTCCGGCGACGCGGGAACTCTGGCGCTCAGCGCGCCGTCATCGCCTTGCGGAAGGCTTCCAGCGTCTCGGCGCTGACATGGTGCTCGATGCCCTCGGCATCGATGCGCGCTGTCTCCGCACTGACACCGAGCGAGCGCAAGAAAGCTTCCACCGTCTGGTGGCGGATGCGGCTTTCCTCCGCGACTTTGCGGCCGGCTTCGGTCAGGAACACGCCACGATAGGGCTTTCTCGACACCAGACCGTCGGCGCACAGCCTGGTCAGCATCTTGGCCACCGTCGGCTGCGCGACGCCGAGCCGTGCGGCGATGTCGACCTGACGCGCCTCGTTGCCGTCTTCGATCAGGTCGGCGATCAGCTCGACATAATCCTCGACCAACGCACTGCGGCGCGCTTCGCGCTGCTGCCGGAAGCCCTCCGAATGAATTTCGGCGTCGAGCAGCGGCTCGCGCGGAACTGGTCTGTTCTTCAGCACCAATACGCGCTCCTCCCAGGACTATTTGCCATCCATGCTTTCATAGCACGGGCTCTGATTCTTCAGGCCGTTTATTTGCATTCCGCCACAGGTGCAACCGGGGCTTCCGATTGCCGCTTCACCCGATGACCGCCAGCCGGATAAAAAGCAACGACAATGAAATATAGCATATTGCATAATGTTGAGCCATGGCATAGCTTAAGCCAACATCGTCCAGTCTCGCGGAAAGCCCTCCTTCATGTCCGAAGCCGAAGCCACAGCCTCCCGTTCCTCATGGCGGTTCGCCAGGCCCGACGAGGACGAGCAGCCCAGCCTGCGCGAAGTCAATTCCTCTATCGCCGTGCCGAACTCGGGCGTCTGGTTCCGTCGCCTGTTCGCCTTCATGGGTCCCGGCTACATGGTCTCGGTCGGCTATATGGACCCCGGCAACTGGGCGACCGACCTCGCCGGCGGCGCCCAGTTCGGTTACACGCTGCTGTTCATCATCATGCTGTCCAACCTGATGGCGATCCTTTTGCAGGCGCTGGCGGCACGGCTCGGCATCGCCACCGGCCGCGACCTCGCCCAGGCCTGCCGGGCCTATTATCCCCGGCCGGTGAACTTCGTGCTGTGGATCGCCTGCGAGCTGGCCATCATCGCCTGCGACCTGGCCGAAGTCATCGGCACCGCGATCGCATTGCAGCTTCTGTTCGGCATTCCGCTGATCGGCGGCGCCATGCTGACGGCGCTCGATGCCTTCCTCGTGCTGCTCCTGATGAACAAGGGGTTTCGCTATCTCGAAGCCTTCGTCATCGCGCTTTTGATCATCATCTTCAGCTGCTTCGCCATCCAGATCTTCGTCGCCGCCCCGCCGGCCGGTTCGATCCTGCATGCCATGTTCGTGCCGTCGTCGGAAATCGTCACCAATCCGGCGATGCTCTACATCGCCATCGGCATCATCGGCGCCACCGTCATGCCGCATAATCTCTATCTGCACTCCTCGATCGTGCAGACCCGCGCCTATGAACGCACCGACAAGGGCAAGCGCGACGCCATCAAATGGGCAACGACGGACTCGACCATCGCCCTGATGCTGGCTTTGTTCGTCAACGCCTCGATCCTGATCGTGTCCGCGGTCGCCTTTCACAACACCGGCCACCAGGACGTCGCAGAGATCGGCCAGGCCTTCGAGCTGCTGTCGCCGCTGCTCGGCCTCGGCATCGCCTCGATCCTGTTCGCTGTGGCGCTGCTGGCTTCCGGCCTGAACTCGACGGTGACGGCCACGCTCGCCGGCCAGATTGTTATGGAAGGCTTCCTGCGCCTGCGCATCCCCAACTGGGCACGCCGGCTGCTGACGCGCGGCCTCGCCATTATCCCGGTGGTGGTCGTCACCGCGCTCTATGGCGAAAAGGGCACCGGCCAGTTGCTGGTGTTCAGCCAGGTCATCCTGTCGATGCAACTGCCCTTCGCGGTCGTCCCGCTGGTGCAGTTCGTCTCCGACAAGAAGAAGATGGGCAATCTCGCCATTCCGCGCGGCGTCGCAGCCCTTGCCTGGGTGGTCGCCGCGATCATCCTGGTGCTCAACTTCAAGCTGCTCTACGACACCATGTTCGGGGTCGGCTGAGTTCCGCTTCGCCTGGAAACCAGCTGCCCTCTGCGCAGGGGGCAGCCTCGCGACAAATCGGCAATCCGCGCTATGTTTTCCGGCATCATGACCCGGATCGAAGACATCAGGAAATTCTACGCGCGGCTGCTGGCCGCCAATGCCGGCTCGCCCGACCCACGTCTGGAAGCGGCTTTCGCCGACGTGCCGCGCGAAGCGTTTCTCGGTCCCGGACCGTGGACGGTCGTCGCCGGCAACGGCAGGGTCACAACACCAAGCGCCGATCCGGCTCATATCTATCAGAACGTGCTGGTGGCGCTCGACGACGACAAGGGCATCAACAATGGCGAGCCATTCCTGCACGCCATGTGGATTGGAAAGCTTGAACCGAAACCCGGTGAGGCGGTTTGCCATATCGGCGCCGGCACCGGCTACTACACCGCCGTGCTGGCCCGGCTGGTTTCGCCAGGCGGCATCGTCACCGCTTTCGAACTCGACGAGAAGCTGGCCGATCTGGCGCGTCAAAATCTCGAAGCCTATGGCAATGCGACGGTGGTCCATGGCGATGCCGTGACGACGCCCCTGCCGCCATCCGACATCATCTATGTCAATGCCGGGGTCGCAGCGCCCCCGGCCGGATGGCTGAAGGCGCTGCGGCCAGGCGGCCGCATGATCTTTCCCTGGCGGCCGGCCGAGCGCGTCCCGCTGGCGGTGATGGTGACACGCACGCAAAAAGGCTTCGCCTGCGATCCGTTCATGCGGTCGTGGTTCATTCCCTGTGTCGGCGCCTCGGTCGCGGACCCCGCGGCGATGATCCCCACCGGCGAGCAGGCCGCGCGCAGCCGCTCGATCTGGCTGGCGCAGGACAGGGCGCCGGACGACACCGCCACCGCCATATCAGGCGATGTCTGGTTCTCGTCGGAAAATCTCCACACCGAGCCTCGCAAGCAACGGTGATTTTCCAAAATTTCGTCCTGTCCTGTCGGACCGGTGGCTCGTCGCCCGTCCTTGGGCTGAAGTCCGCCACGACGGCGTGGACCGAAGAACGGGAGCATTGGAATGAGAAAGATCATCTCTGCGACATTCATCAGCCTCGACGGCGTCATGCAGGCGCCCGGCGGCCCGCAAGAGGATCCGGTCGGCGGCTTCAAGTTCGGCGGCTGGACCTTCCATTACTTCGACGAGGCGGGGGGCGCGGCGATGGATGAACTGTTCTCCAAGCCTTTCGCCCTGCTTCTCGGCCGCAGGACCTACGATATCTTCGCCGCCTACTGGCCATATCAGAAAGATCCGATCGCGGATGCCTTCAACCCTGCGGCCAAATATGTCGCGACGCATCGGCCCGACACCCTCACCTGGCAGAACACGCAATCGCTCGGGCCCGATATCGTTGCGGCGTTGCGCCGCCTCAAGCAGGAGGATGGACCCGACCTGCTCATCCAGGGATCGGGCAACCTGATCCAAACGCTGCTCGCCAA
>NZ_RZRA01000033.1:0-13554 GCF_003998945.1 Mesorhizobium sp. M7A.F.Ca.CA.003.01.2.1
CATCAGGTCGGCCCAGTTGCCGGCGCGACGCATCGCCTCGAAATTTTCCGTCTCGACCGGCGTGTGGCTGACCACGTTGAGCAATTGCTTGTGCGACCAGACGTCATGTTCGAGCGGGGCGATGTTGAGGTCGCCGACCAGCACCGAGCCGGACACCTCGTCATGTTCTGCCCGGATGGCATTCATCTCGGCAACGAAATCGAGCTTGTGCTTGAACTTCCTGTTGATGACGGGATCCGGTTCGTCGCCGCCCGCCGGGACGTAGAAATTATGCAGCAGGATCGCCTTGCCGCCGGCCCGCACCGTCACCGAGAGGTGCCGGCTGTCCTCGATTTCGCAAAAGCGTCGCTTTTCGACCAATTCGATCGGCCGCCGCGCCACGGTTGCTACGCCGTGGTAGCCCTTCTGGCCATGGAAGGCGATGTGCTCGTAGCCGAGCTTGCGGAAAGCCTTCTCGGGGAACAGTTCGTCGGGAACCTTGGTTTCCTGCAGGCACAGCACGTCGGGCGCATGCTCGACGAGCAGGCGCTCGACGATCGGCATGCGAAGGCGAACGGAGTTGATGTTCCAGGTGGCGATGGAGAAGGGCATTTGGCAATCCAGGACAGCGTGCAACCGGCCAGAACCGATGGGTCCCGGCGGGGAAGACGCCTTTTGACGGAGTCGGTCCGGGAAATTGCCAGCCGCAAGCCGCAAAGACAAGCCGGGCAACGCTCGACGAGGCGCGGCCCGGTGCTTTCCACAGCTATTGGAGCGTTTGAAGCTAGCGCGCCTTGTTGGTGTTGAGCTCGCGGTTCGCCGTGTAGTCGATGGCGAAAGTATCCGGCGCGAAGCTGACGCCTTCCTTGGTGTTGAAGATCATCACCGTCGTATCCTTGCCCTGCGCGTCGGTGATCGTCCACTGCCGCAAGTCGAAGGTTTTCGGATCGAACATCATGGTGATCTTCGAATTGCCGAACACCGATTTGTCGGCGAGCTGGATGGTTGTGAGGTCGTCCTCCTGCTTGACGCTTTTGACGCGGTCGCCGGAGAGGTCGATCCTGTTGTCGAGCAGCAGCTTCAAGGGAGTCTTCGACAGCGGATAGAGATCGGACGTGTTGAGCCTCTTGTTCAGGATGACCACCGACTGGCCGTCTGAAATCACCCGGAAGTTCGAAGAGCCGTCGTAGTTGAAGCGGATCTTGCCCGGCCGTTCGAGGAAGAACTTGCCGCCGGTCTGCTCGCCCTTGGGGCCGAACTGCACGAATTCGCCGCTCATCGATTTGACCGAGGAAAAGTGGTCGGCGATCTTCTGCGCAGCGGCCGGCACAGCCGCCTGCGCCGAGGCCAGCACCTGGAAGCCGGGCACCGCGTTGAAGGCTGCCGCCCCTGCAAACGCCAGACCGAGGCCCAGCAACTGACGCCGGGATGGAGCAAATGTGCTGAGCGCTGAAAGATCGTTTTTCATGTCGGTCACTCTCGTCTGATTCCTGAGTTGTTCTGTGCTTGGACCCCCAGTTGGGCTGAAATTTGGCGGGTCGGGCGTCCCTTGGTCGCTTCAACGCCTTGAAAGGTTCAAGGTTGCCGGATGTCGCAAGGGTCAGGCTTTCTGGTCAGAACTTGTCCTCTTCGGTCGGCACCAGGATCTCGCGCTTGCCGGCATGGTTGGCCGGGCCGACGATACCTTCCTTCTCCATCTTCTCGATGATCGAGGCAGCGCGGTTATAGCCGATGCCCAGCCGGCGCTGGATATAGCTGGTCGAGGCCTTGCCATCGCGCAGCACCACGGAGACCGCTTGATCGTAAGGATCGTCGGAATCCTCGAAATTGCTGTTGCCGCCACCGCCGCTCGCTCCACCCTTGCCTGACGGCTCGTCGTCATCCTCGCCATCATCCTCGGTGATGGCGTCGAGATACTCCGGCACGCCCTGCAGCTTCAGATGCGCGACGATCTTCTCGACCTCTTCATCGGCGACGAACGGGCCGTGCACGCGCTGGATACGGCCGCCGCCGGCCATGTAGAGCATGTCGCCCATGCCGAGCAGCTGCTCGGCGCCCTGCTCGCCCAGAATGGTGCGGCTGTCGATCTTCGACGTCACCTGGAAGGAGATGCGGGTCGGGAAATTGGCCTTGATGGTGCCGGTGATGACGTCGACCGACGGCCGCTGCGTTGCCATGATGACATGGATGCCGGCGGCGCGCGCCATCTGCGCCAGGCGCTGCACGGCACCTTCGATGTCCTTGCCGGCGACCATCATCAGGTCGGCCATCTCGTCGATGATGACGACGATATAAGGCATCGGCTCGAGATCGAGGTTCTCGGTCTCGTAGATCGCCTCGCCGGTCTGGCGGTCGAAGCCGGTCTGAACGGTGCGCGAGATCTTCTCACCCTTCTTGTCCGCCTGGCTGACACGGGCGTTGAAGCCGTCGATGTTGCGCACGCCGACCTTGGACATTTTGCGGTAGCGGTCCTCCATCTCGCGCACGGTCCATTTCAGCGCCACCACCGCCTTCTTCGGATCGGTGACGACGGGCGTCAGCAGATGCGGGATGCCGTCATAGACCGAGAGTTCCAGCATCTTCGGATCGATCATGATCAGCCGGCAATCCTGCGGCGTCAGCCGGTAGAGCAGCGACAGGATCATGGTGTTGATGGCGACCGACTTGCCCGAGCCGGTGGTGCCGGCGACCAGCACGTGCGGCATCTTGGCGATGTCGACGATGACCGCCTCGCCATTGATGGTCTTGCCCAGCGCCAGTGCCAGCTTGGCCTTCGTCGTCTCGAAGTCGCGGCTGGCCAGGATCTCCCTGAGATAGACGGTTTCGCGCTTGGCGTTCGGCAGTTCGATGCCGATGGCGTTGCGGCCGGGCACCACCGCGACGCGGCAGGCGATGGCGCTCATCGAGCGGGCGATGTCGTCGGACAGGCCGATGACGCGCGACGATTTGATGCCGGGCGCCGGTTCGAGCTCATAGAGCGTGACGACCGGACCCGGACGGACGGCGATGATCTCGCCCTTGACGCCGAAATCCTCCAGCACGCCTTCGAGCAGGCGCGCGTTCTGTTCCAGCGCGTCCTTGGACAGGCTGGCGTCGCGCACCACGTTCTTCGGCTCGGAGAGGAAGTGCAGCGACGGCATTTCGAATTTTTCAGAGCCGATCAGCGATGTCTGCGCCTCGCGCTGCACACGGGCGCCGGGCACGGGGCGCGCCGCCGGCGCCTCGACGCGCGTGGCGGCATCGGAACGGAACGGCTGTACCTTGGCGGTCGGCGCGCCTCGGCGTTGCACGACAGGCTCATCGTCGAAATCGGCATCCTCGCCCGCATTGTCGAAGCGGTCGTCGAAGATATCGGCATCGTCGGGGTCGAGCGAGGCGCTGCGGTCGTTGACCATGGCGGCGAAGAATTCCGGCTCGACGCGGGCGCGGCCATCCTGGCTCATCCGCTGCTCGGCGAACTCGGCCGATTCGACCCGTTCGGCGGCGCGGCGCCAGGCGGTGGAGCGCTGCTCCATCTCCGGCTCGTACTCGTCCCGCTCCTGCCTGCGGCGCACGGCGCGGCGGTGCATCCACGCGCGCAGCGACAGCCACCAATGGGTGATGGCGCCGAGCGCCAGGATGCCCTCGTCGCCTTCGTCCTCGTCATTGTCGAACAAAAGGTCGTCCTCGCGCGGATCGACGGCGGGCTCGTCCTCCATCACGGCAAAGCCGTTCTTGCGTCCGATCAGCGCCGAGCCATGGGCGAAGAGCCACAGTGCGGGCGCCGACAGCAGGATGGCGATGATGCTGGCGATCAGCCCGGTCGGATAGCCGCCGATGACGACACCGGGGATCTTCAGCACCATGTCGCCGAACACGCCGCCGAGGCCGGTGGGCAGCGGCCAGGTCTTGGGCGGCACCACGCAGCCGACCATCGCCGCGGCCAGCAGCGCGAAGCCGAACCAGGACAACCCGCGCTTGGGCAGCCTGTCGACACCGCGCGCGGAAAACAGCAGGAAGCCCCAGATGACCGTCGGAACCAGGGCGGCGACGGCGGCGAGGCCGAAGAACTGCATGGCGAGGTCGGAGAACACGGCACCCGCATAGCCCATGGCGTTGGTGACGGAGTTGTTCGTCGCGTGGGAAAAACTCGGATCGGCGACATTCCAGGTGGCAAGGCTGGCAACGCCAAAGGCGGCCAGCGCGAACAGGCCGACGCCAACCAGCCGCCCGACCTGACGCCGCGCGAACGCCTGGATGCCGTGCCCCGTATCGGCCAGCGCGAGCGGTGCTGAAGCCCCTGAACGCATGCTCTTCCCCGTCTGTCGTGGACTCGCCGGGTGCGTGGCGCACTCCGGCAGATTCGGGTCTCAGACTATCGGTGGGAAGGTTAAGGGCGCATTAACTATAAGAGGTTGAGACGCTCAAACCTCATTACCGCCGGTTGAGCCGTATGAGGCAATGATGGACGACGGACCGATGGAGCTCCATCGAACGAAACAATGGCGGGCTGCCGGCCCGCCATTGGTCGTCTGAACGGAGATCGGGCCTCGGCCCGATCGCGGCAAATCAGTTGGCGCCGCCGAGCGCCTGCACATTGGCGCAGAATTCCGCATGCGGCTTGCTCATCGCCGCATCCTGGCATTCCTTCTTCATCGCTTCCTGCTTTTCCATCGGCATGGCCATGAAAGCTGTCTTGAAGCCCGCCATCGGCTTCATGGTTTTCATGCCGGAATCCGTGAAGAACGGCGCCATGTTGTCGGGCTCGTCCAGAGCACCGGCAAACGCCACGCCGCCGATCATGGAAAGAGCAAGCGCTCCGAGACAGATGTTCTTGAGGTTCATGAGATGGTTTCCTTCCCTGTTGTTTGGCACGAGCGTCAGAACGACGATCGTCCCCACGGTTCGGAACCAGAGCGGTCGTTGTTTCCTCAAAAAACATGATCACGCGAACGTGATTGCGTGAAGCCGGGCATTGCCGGAATGGCTTGCCAAAAAAAGAGGCCCGGATGCGATCCGGGCCTCAATGCGTGAACTCCTTTCGGGAGCGTCACGACGGGATCTTTCAAAGCAATTCCAGGAGAACTGTGCAGCGCTTTCCATTCGGAATTGCGTGGAGATATGGGGCCGGCGGGAGGAGGGTTCCGCCCTTACGGCACCACTTCGCCATGCTGGGAGATGTCGAGGCCTTCGACCTCTTCCTGGGTCGTCGGGCGCAGGCCGACAAGCGCCTTGACGATGTAGAGGAGCACGAAGGTGGCAATGCCGGTCCACACGATGGTGACGGCAACGCCGTAGATCTGCTTGCCGAGCGAAGCACCTGCGCCGAGGCTGTTGATCGCCGGGTCGGCGAGCACGCCGGTGAGCAGAGCGCCGACCACACCGCCGACGCCATGCACGCCGAAGGCGTCGAGCGAGTCGTCATAGCCGAACATGTGCTTGACCTTGACCGCCGAGAGGTAGCAGACGACGCCTGCGACGATGCCGACGATGAAGGCACCGGTCGGGTTGACGAAGCCGGAAGCCGGCGTCACCGCGACCAGGCCGGCAACCGCACCCGAGATGATGCCGAGCACGGAAGGCTTCTTGGCGACGATCCATTCGGCGAACATCCAGGCCAGTGCCGCCGCGGCGGTGGCAACCTGGGTGTTGAGCATGGCAGCGCCGGCAAGACCGTCGGCTGCCAGTTCCGAACCGGCGTTGAAGCCGAACCAGCCAACCCACAGCAGTGAAGCGCCGATCACCGAATAGACCAGGTTATGCGGCGCCATGTTGGTGGTGCCATAGCCTTCGCGCTTGCCGAGAACCAGCGCACAGACCAGACCGGCGACACCGGCGTTGATGTGAACGACCGTACCGCCGGCAAAGTCGAGCACGCCCGCCGATCCGAGGAAGCCGCCACCCCAGACCCAATGCGCGATCGGCACGTAGACGACCAGCAGCCACAACGCCATGAAGATCAGCAGCGCCGAGAACTTCATGCGTTCGGCGAAGGCGCCGGCAATGAGCGCCGGCGTGATGATGGCGAATGTCATCTGGAACATCGAGAACACGAATTCAGGAATGTTGGCGACGCCCGGCAGCCACAGCGAGGCCGTGGTGATGCCGTGATGGAAGAACTTCGAGGTGCCGCCGATATAGCTGTTCACGCCGCCGCCGTCCGAGAAGGCCAGCGAATAGCCGAACATGAACCACAGCACCGTCACCAGGCAGGTGATGGCGAAGCTCTGCATGACGGTGGCGAGCACGTTCTTCTTGCGCACCATGCCGCCGTAGAACAGCGCCAGGCCCGGAATGGTCATCATCAGCACCAGCGCCGTCGAGGTCAGCATCCAGGCGGTGTTGCCGGTGTCGAGCACCGGGGTCGGGGCAGCAGCCGGCGCGGCCGCGGCTGCGGCCGGTGCCGCTTCCTGTGCGAAGGCGGCAACCGTGCCCAATGCTGCGAGAGTAAGCGAACCCAAAAGGGCAGCTCGTCCCGTCGTCTTCAAGGTGGAAGGAATATTCATTGAACTCTCCATTGGAATACGTGATCGCCGCTCAGAGCGCGTCGGTGTCTGTTTCGCCGGTGCGGATGCGCACCGCCTGATCGATGCCGAAAACGAAGATCTTGCCGTCGCCGATCTGGCCGGTCTTGGCGGCTGCGGTGATGGCTTCGACGGCCTTGTCGACCATGTCGGCACTGACCGCGACTTCGATCTTGATCTTCGGCAGGAAGCTGACCGCGTATTCCGCCCCGCGATAGATCTCCGTATGCCCTTTCTGACGCCCGTAGCCTTTGACTTCGGTGACGGTCAGGCCCTGGATGCCGACGGCGGTGAGCGCTTCGCGTACCTCGTCGAGCTTGAACGGCTTGATGATTGCCATCACGATTTTCATAAGGTTTCACCCTTTGCTGTTGCGGTCCCCCGCGTTTGTACACCTTCACCGATCCCAAAGAGCCGGAGAGTGCCCACAAGGATTCAAGCTCCGTGCCAAGTGCGGAAGCAGGGTGTTAACCCACTGTAAACAAAGAGATTAGGGAGTGCGCCGACGCAACCTGCCCACAGCTGCGGCGATACGCCTGCTTAAAAATTGGGCAAATTTCGAAAAATGCCTACTCTGCAGGCGATCGCTTGAGCCGGATCAGCCCTTCCTGCGCAACCGAGGCAATCAGCGTACCGTCGCGGGCAAACAGCGAGCCGCGTGTAAAGCCGCGCGAGCCCTGCGTCGACGGGCTGTCCTGCGTGTAGAGCATCCAGTCGTCGAGCGCATGGCTGCGGTGGAACCACATGGCGTGGTCGAGGCTCGCCGCCTGGATATCGCGATCGAAAATGGCGCGGCCATGCGCGAAGGTCGATGTGTCGAGCAGCGTCATGTCGGAGAGATAGGCGAGCACCGCTGCCTGGATGGCGCGGTCCGCCGGCACCGGACCGGTGGTGCGGATCCAGATGTTCTGCTTTGGCTCCAGCTTTTCGCGGCTGGTGTAATGCTTCAGCATCACCGGCTTCATCTCGATCGGCCGGTCGCGCTCCCAGTAGCGTTTGATCCCATCGGGCACCGCCTCGCCGAATTTGCCCAGCAATTCGCGTTGCGACAGCAATGTGTCCGGCCCCGGAACGTCCTGCGGCATCGGCACCTGGTGCTCCAGGCCGACCTCATCCTGCTGGAACGAGGCTTCGAGCGAAAAGATCGCCTGGCCGTGCTGGACCGCCACCACGCGCCGCGTGGTGAAGGAGCCGCCGTCGCGAATGCGGTCGACCTCGTAGACGATCGGCACCTTGGTGTCGCCGGGCCGCATGAAATAGCCGTGCAGCGAATGCACGTACCGATCGGGATCCACTGTCCGCTGCGCCGCCACCAGCGCCTGGGCGATGGTCTGGCCGCCGAACACGCGCTGCCAGTCGAGCAGCGGGCTGCGACCACGATACAGATTGTGTTCCAGCTTCTCGAGGTCGAGAATGCCGAGAAGCTCGTCCATGGCTGCCGTCATATTTCGCGCCCTCGCCGCAGAAGTGTTATGGCGGTTTCCGACAGGACGGACAGGCAGTCAAGGGCGCAAGACCCGGCCGGCGCAGGAGCGAAGATGATGGAACGCAAGGCGGACACGAAAAACAGATCCGGGCTCGATGTCCTGGTCGCCGGCGCCGGCTATGTCGGCCTGGCCGCCGCCGTATCGCTGAAACAGGCGCGACCGGGCCTCGCCATCGCTCTCGTCGATGCGGCACCTGCTGGCGCCTGGCAAAGGGATGGCCGCGCCTCGGCCATTGCCGCTGCCGCCTGCCGCATGCTCGACCAGCTCGGCGTGTGGGCCGAGATCGCACCCCAGGCGCAGGCGATCACTGAGATGATCATCACCGATTCGCGCACCGCCGATCCGGTGCGTCCGGTCTTCCTGACCTTCGGCGGCGAAGTGGCGCCGGGCGAGCCCTTTGCGCATATGGTCGCCAACAAGGTGCTGAACGGCGCCTTGCGGGCCAGCGCCGAAAGGCTCGGCATCGATATCATCGAAGGCGTCGCGGTGCAGGGCTTCGAGACCAACGGCAGTGGCATCACCGTGCATCTCGCCGACGGCGCAGCGCTGAAGGCGCGGCTGCTGGTCGCCGCCGACGGCGTCAACTCGAAGCTGCGCGACATGGCCGGCATCAAGACGGTGAAGTGGGAATATGGCCAGTCCGGCATCGTCTGCACGGTAGCGCATGAACGCCCGCACAATGGTCGCGCCGAAGAGCATTTCCTGCCGGCCGGGCCTTTCGCCACATTGCCGCTCAAACCCGGTGAGGACGGCACCAACCGCTCGTCGATCGTCTGGGTCGAGCGTACGCCCGATGCCGAGAAGCTGGTGGCCGGTGACGATCTCCTGTTCGAACACGAACTCGAGCAGCGTTTTGGCCTGAAGCTTGGCGAGATCCGCGTTACTGATGCGCCGCGCGCCTGGCCGCTCGGCTTGACCATTGCGCGTGCTTTCGTCGCGCCCCGCATCGCACTCGCCGGCGATGCCGCCCACGGCATCCACCCGATCGCCGGCCAGGGCCTCAATCTCGGCTTCAAGGATGTCGCGGCCCTTGCCGAGGTGATCGTCGAGGCCGACCGGCTCGGCCAGGACATCGGCGCGCTCGACGTCCTCGAACGCTACCAGCAGTGGCGCCGCTTCGACACGGTGCAGATGGGCATCACCACGGACGCGCTGAATCGGCTGTTTTCCAACGATATCGGCCCGCTGCGAACCGTCCGCGACATCGGCCTCGGCCTTGTCGAACGCATGCCGCGCCTGAAGGATTTTTTTATCCGGCAGGCGTCGGGGTTGTCCGCCAGCACGCCGCGATTGTTGAAGGGCGAGGCGATCTGAGCGCTATCGCTCAGTTGACCTCGAAACCCAGCTTCTGCCGCAGCCGCAATATCCTCTGGTCGGATATTTCGAGGCGTTTTTCCCCGCCCTGGGCGGCGCGGTTGACCATCTGCAGCAGATCGTTCCGCTCGGCGACATCGAGGCGTTCGCGCAGGAACGGCGCCAGCTTGTCGATGACGACGGTGGTGTCGTCGACCTGCGCCGCCGCCCATTTGGCGTAGATCACCGCCTCGTCGGTCTTCTTCTTGTCGGCGATCTCGGAAATCACCGCGCGGATGACAGCCTCGCGCTGCGGCAGGATGGGCCCATCCTCGGAGACGATTGATGTGATCAGCGTAGCCGCCGCTACGACCGGATCATCGATCGCCGTCAGAGGCGACAGAGCCGCCTGCTTGCGCAGCTTCTTGCGACGGATGTTGCCCTGCACGCGCCCGACAACGTCCGCAACCTCGCGAGCCGCGTCGTTCATCGCCTTCATCCGGTACCACCAGAACGCCGCCGCGCCCATCACGCCAAGGATAGCAATCAGGAAAGGCATGTCGAAATCCCCAAGAACCCCGGCGACGATAGGAGAACTCTCGCCTTGCTTCAACACGCAAAAGTTGCGCACCAAATGAACCGGGACGATCGTTCAATCGAACGCCTTGGTTTCCGCGTGGCTGTAGCACATGGCGGGGGCTATGACCCCGGCACACTGTAGATCGCCCGCACCTCGATGGTGCCGATTTCGGCCAGCGGGATCTCGCCGGCGATCTCCAGCGCCTGGTCGAGATTGTCGGCCTCGATCATGACGAAGCCAAGCAACTGCTCCTTGGTTTCGGCGAACGGGCCGTCGGTGATCAGCCGCTTGCCCTGGCGTCGCCGCACCGTCTTCGACGTTTTCACCGATTGCAGCGCCTGCGCGACGATCAGCACCCCACGATGATCCAATGACCGGTCATGAGCCATCGAATCGGCATCGAGCTTGGCCAGACGCTCCGGCGTCATGGCATGGAGGTCGTTTTCCTCGCCATAGACCAGACAGACATATTTCATTTCCAGCTCCCTTGCTGTGACGAACCATAGGCGATCACGGTATCGGTTGAGTTCTTGCCGGCAGCGACATGGTCGAGAAGGCTGACCGCAATGCCGATGATTGCAACTGCCGCAAGCAGCCGGCCGAAGCCGGAGGGCGGCACATGCAGCGGGCCGCTTTTCCCTGGATCAGCCGTTCGGCAGGTGCTTGTCCAATGGGCAGAAAACAGATTGTTCATGCGAACCTCCATCCGCCACGAGAATCTGTGGCCGCCCGCAGGACGCTCGGGGCCGATGCAAGTCGACATTTTGCACGCACATTTTTTTCAAAAAAGATTCGGTGGGGCTCGCCGGTGCTGCATGCGCGCGCAAACAGCGCGGTGGCCTTCCCTCGCGCCCGCGCTATAGTTGGGAGGAACGCCGCCTGGCCGGCGCCACCGCTGTAATAAGGAGGAATTCATGGACCGCACCGCAAACGCCGTCTGGAAAGGCAATCTGAAAGAGGGCACGGGCACGCTCGACACCCAGAGCGGAACCCTGAAGGGCACGCCCTATTCGTTCAAAGCGCGCTTCGAGGACGAGAGCGGCAAATCCGGCACCAACCCTGAAGAGCTGATCGCGGCGGCGCACGCCGGCTGCTTTGCCATGCAGTTTTCGCATTTCCTGGCCGAGAACGGCACCCCCGCCACCGAACTCGACGCCAAGGCCGTGGTGACGCTGGTTCCCGGCACCGGGATCACCGGCAGCGCCCTCACAGTGGTCGGCAAGGTCCCGGGCATCGACGCGGCGAAGTTCAAGGAATTGGCCGAAAGGGCCAAGGCCGGCTGTCCGGTCTCGAAGGCGCTCGGCGCCATAAACGTATCGCTCGACGCCAAGCTCGGCTGAAGGCCCGAACGGCAAATTCATCCAGAAACCGCTGGCCCTTGGGCCGGCGTTTTCGTTTGCGGTCAGCCCTTCAACGCGGCCGCCCGCACATCCGATGGCGTCGCGCCGTAGCGCCGCCGGAACGCCCGGTTGAAATAGGAGAGGTCGTTGAAGCCTGCCTCGAAGGCGATCGCCGTGATGCTGCGTCCGGCATGACGAGGATTGCTGAGCATCCGATGCGCGCGCAACAGGCGCTGGCACAGCATGAAATCCGACAGCGACGTGCCTTCGCTCTCGAACAGTTTTCTGATGTAGCGGGCCGAAAGGCGGTGACGGCGGGCGATGTCTTCGGCCGACAGGTCGCCGCCATGGGCTGTTATTTCGGCCTTGATGGCACGCAGCCGCGCCACGCGCACGCCTCGGCCCCGGGCGATTTCTGCCGCGTCTCGGGTGGCACCCATGGCCAGAGCGACGAGATCGAAAATATGCGTCGTCGCCAGATGCCAGGCCTCCGGGGTCAGCACGTCGCCGGCATCCTGGATCGACCTGACATAGTCGAGCAGCAGCCGCATCGCCCCGCCGGAGGTTGGCAGCGGCTGCATCAGCGCCGGCGCCGGGTCGCCGATCAGCGGTGACAGTGCCTTGAGCGAGAAGCTCATATTGACGAAGCGAAGACCGCCTGGCTGGATGACATTGAGGCCGACCTCCTCGCCGCTCATCATCAGCGCCTGGCCGTTGCCGACCGGCTCCTCGCGGCCGCGATGCTTCATCACGCTTGCGCCATCGAGGGCGACCAGGAGGACGAGATCGTCGCTGTCGATCAGCGACGTCGAATGATGGACGCGGAATTCCGAACACGTGCCCGTGGCGATGCCGAGGCCAGGCAACGCGCGCACCTGCATATCGACATGCGTCGGGCCGAGTGGATCGAGATCGACCTTGAGCACCGTGCGGCCATAGACCTCGCGCATGACCTCGACGCGATCCCGCTCCGGAAGCGCGTCCGTCATCAGTCGGAACGAGGCGGTTGGCCCCATCGTCGCCGTCACCGGCATCCCCCATGCCTCAGGTCAATCAGAAGCGGCGTGATATGCGCCGCGCCTCCGAAAACGTCAATACAGGGCCGTTTGGGCCGTTTTTAGGGCCGCTGCGTCCAAGCTGCCCGCTTTTGCCGGACCTAGTTTGCAGCGCGTTTCCGATCAGGAAGCGCATCGCAAACAGCCACAAGGGGGTTCGATGTATCATTTGCAATTGTTCAGGACACTGTCGGGGCTCGCCTCGGCAGGCTTCAATCCACGCGTCTATCTGTTGTCCATCGCTCTCGGCGGAACCGTCGCCGACCATCGCGATCCGAAGCGGCCGTGTGGGGAGCGTCGGCCATGAGCGTCCGGCATACAGTCCTGGCGGCACCGGTCCTGTGCCTCGGCCTATCGGGCTGCGTCGGCATCAACCCGGTTTCTGCGGTCGTCGGCATGGCCGGCATGGCGGCGGCCAACTCCGCCGGCATGGCGCAATCGAGCGTCATCAGCCCGCAGGAGCAGGCGAAGTACGCCTCGATGTCCTGTGCGGATCTGCGGCAATTGATGGCAGGTTACGAAGAGGCGAAGAATCATGGGCCGTCGGTCAAGAAATACGGCGGCATGGCGCCGGCCGGCAAGACGGCGATCGTCAACAATGTCATCGGCACGCGGCTTGTCTATCTCCGGCAGCTTGTTGCGAGCAAAGGATGTTGAGGGCCTCGTCACACCACGCCTGCCGGGCGGCACTTGTCGGGCTTGCCGGCTGGCTGGCCTTCAGCGCCGGCGGCGCTTACGGCCAGGGCAAGGGACCGACGACACGCTCGCGCCTCGGTGCGATGCCGGGAGCGCTCGTCGGCAAGTGGGGTTTTGCAGTTGCCAGCGGCAATTATTGCGACACATTCAGCAACTGCGATCCAGGCAGCGGCGGCAGCGTCACCTTTACCTTCGGGGCTGACGGGCGCACCTATTACGCGCTGTTCCAATCGTCTCTGGTCGACGGCTGCGGTCAGGTCCGGTCGCTGACCCTGAAAACCGGCAAGGCCTCCGTGCGCGGTTCGACCCTGGTTTTCACGCCGACGGCAGGAACCTACAAATCCGTCAATGGTTGCCGGCCCGACCTTACGGGCCTCTGGAAATTCAAGCCCGGTGACCTGAAGCCGGTCTCCTTGCGTTGGCAACTGGACGGCAACCAGTTGCGGCTGATCGACCCCGACGGCGAAGCGAGCGGCGTTTACTCGAGGAGGTGAACCTAGCGCTCGCCGGTCAGCGCGTCGATGCGGGCGCGTAACATTGCAATCTCCTCCTCGAGGGCGCTGACGCGCTCCTCGAGGCCGGAGGCAGATGAAGCAGCCGACGCAGCCTGCATGGCGATGG
>NZ_RZRA01000340.1:0-5282 GCF_003998945.1 Mesorhizobium sp. M7A.F.Ca.CA.003.01.2.1
GTCTCGACCTGGAATTCGAAGCCGGCGATGAACGGCCGCGCCTTGGCGATCGCTGCCTGGACTTCGGGAAGCTGCAGCGAGGCCTTGTGGCTTTCGGCGTCGGTCCACACTTCGGTGACCCAGATCGCGTCGGCATCGGCGGGATCGCGCGCGATGATATAGCTCAGGCAGCCCGACAGGGCGCCGGTGCTGGCGCGCAGGAGGTCCATGACCGCGTCGCGCTGGCCGCGCGACGCCCGCATCTTGCCGATCAGTCCGTACATTCCGTTGTCTCCTTTGAGGTTTTCGACAAGAGCGTGCAGATCGCCAGTATGGCGATAGCCGTTCAAGGCATCAACTGGCCGCCATTCACCTCGATCACCTGGCCGGTGATGTAGCCGCTGAGAAGGTCGGAAGAGAGGAACAGATAGGCGCCGACGCAATCCTGCGCCGTGCCGGCGCGTCCCTGCGGAATGGTGGCGACCATGCCCTTGATCTGCTCGTCGGTCGAATAGCGCTCGTGGAACGGGGTGAGAATGGTGCCGGGCGCCACCGCGTTGACGCGGATGCCGAAGCCGATCAGCTCCTTTGCCATGCCGCGCGTCACATTGGAGACGAAAGCCTTGGCAGAGCCGTAAAGCCCGGCGCCGCCGCCGGCACCATTGCGGGCGGCGATCGAGGAGGTGTTGACGATGAAGCCGCCCTGTTTCTTCAGCCACGGGATCGCCTTGCGCGAAGCAGTCAGCACCGAACGGGCGTTGAGGTCCATCACCGCATCGTAATGCGCCTCGGTCTGCTCGGCATAGGGGATGCGGCCGAGCATGCCGCCGGCATTGTTGACCAGCCCGTCGAGGCGGCCGAAATATTGCGCACTGTCCTCGACGACGCGCTCGACATCGGCGGCAACGGAGAAATCGCCCTGGACGAGAAACACCTCGCCGCCCTTGTCGGCAATCGTCAGGCCGAGCTTCTCGGCGGCGTCGCGGCTCGAGTTATAATGCAGCGCCACCTTGCATTTCTGCGCTGCATAGGCCAGCGCGAGCGCCGCCCCGATGCCGGTCGATGCACCGGTAACCAGCACTGCCTTGCCGGCAAGATCGGGTATGCTGAGTGTGGTGGCTGGCACGGTTCTTCCTCCGGGATGTCTGCCTGCCCTTCGTAGGCCCTTGCCACCCCGGTGTTCAAGCCTTGGAGCAATTCAAGGAAAAGTGTGAGCGCTTTCCCCGGGGGATTTGCGTCAAACAAACCGCTCTACGGACGCAGATAGGCGTAACCCTGGCCTTGCAGTTCGGCGAGTTTGACGACGCCGCCCTTGTCGGCGGCATGAAATCCGGCGAGCAGGTCGGGGAGTGTGATGTCCATGCCGTGCATGGTGTTGGCGCAGGCGTGGGGTTCCAATCCCTGCTGCACCAGGCCGGCGAAGCGCCCGGAAATCGCGGCCGATATGCCTTTCGACTTGAAGGCCGCGAGCGCGGGACCATGCACGACCAGCACGATGTCGACCTTGCCGCCGGTGCCTTCATAATGGTTCTTGATGTTGCCGAGCACGAAATTGACCTTGTCGGTGTCGCTCAAGTGGTAGGCGACTTTTTGCCTTGTGGGCTCGGTGGCGGCTGCCTGTGCTGCCCGCAGACCGAGAAGCGTTCCGGTTCCGGCAAGAACCGTGCGGAACATGTCGCGCCGGCGCATGGCATCCTCCTCCGCTTGGCGGCTGACCGCGAATTGCGTGACTCCAGCCGCAATACTAGCATAAATTGCCGTTGCGTCCTTTCGATGCGGAGGAGAGGTCACATGGCGTTGAAGGAATGGGCGTTTGGGTTGGGGGAATGGAAGACGGTTGCCGGCGCCGGGTTTTGCGCCGTGCTGCTCGGCGCGCTTGCCGGATCGGCCTCCGCCGACGATGCGCTGAAGCTTACCGAACTCAGTCCGAACGGCGCTGATGCCTGTTTCGGCCGCGTCTATGATGGGGCGCATCTCAAGGCGCACCCGAAGCAGAAGGTGGCGCGGATCTTCTTCTACTACGGCCATGATCCGGTCAGCCGGCCGAACGAGGAACCGACCGGGAATTCCGACACGTCCTACAATGCCTTCATCGCCACCACCGTGCGCGGCGCCAAGTCGCCTGAATGGGCCGGCGGCTGGTGCAATCATGCTTCCGAGGACGGCAAGACGGGCCCGGTCCATTGCGGCATGGAATGCGACCGGACGCTTGCGTCGCTGAAGGTCGATGACAAGGGTCGGCTGTTCCTCTCGGATCTGCAGCCCGACATCTATCTCGATGCCGGATCAGAAGAGGAGCTTGGCGCAGCGGAATATGACAGGCGGGCGCTCGGCTCGGAGGATGACAATTTCCGCCTCGACCCGATGCCGGCAGCGACCTGCCAGGCGGAGTTCGCGCGCATCGACCCAGTCGCCGCTGCGCTCGGAGCTCCGCTACGCGAGCGGCTGAAGCCGGACCAGGCGTTCTGCTATGGGCGCGACTACGATGCAGCGCATCTCGGCTCGCACCCCGATCAACTCACCCAGTCGATCCGGGTTTTCCGCGGCAAGGTAGAACTGGCGTCCTTCGCCTCGGGCGGTGACACCGCCAATTGGCCAGACGGCGCCGACATTGCCGTTACCGTCACCACACGGCAGAAATCGGCCAAGGTGACGCAGACCTATTCCTGCCAGGGCGAAGCCGACCAGTGGCGCTGCGCGGCCAGCACGAAGATGAGCAATTTCTCCTGCGACATCGCGCAGAAGGAGATTTTCCTCAAGCGTGGCGCCAACGGCACGATGATGCTGGCCAACCCAAACAGCGCGCTTGCAATCGTCGACCTGTGTTCGAAGGCGGACGCCGGAAAGACGAAATCCGACGACAAGGTCTATCGGCTGCAGCCGATGCCGCAATCGGCCTGCTCGCCTTGAGCTTCAATGGAGGGCGCGAATGGATAAGGCAAAAGTCTTTTGGTCTGGCGGATCGCAAGCAGTACGCATGCCGAAGAAATACCGTTTCGATACCGGCGAGATTTCAATCCTTCGCGAGGGCCGAGCGGTCGTTCTCGAACCGCTTGCGCAGGATTGGGTCTGGCTCGACAGTTTGACCGGGCCACTTGACGACGATTTTGTTGAGGCAGCTTTGGAAGGCCGATAGAGACTGGCGGCGCAGACCATAGGATCCATGCGTGACATCTGAGCGCTGCTGCGGTGCAGAATTCTGTTCCGCTGCACTCTACGGACAAGGTCGCGGCATGGATCTTCGGGTCTCCGCGACGGAGCTTCGCTCCTGCTTCGCCCGTGGATGACGAAGTCGAGAAGCTTCGGTTAATTTTCCCAAGTCGCTACAGGAAATCGCCTCAGGCAAACGGCACGGCGGTTGTGCCCTTCGGCAGCTTGGCCTCGTCGTCGGGCTCGACGTGGATGGTGACGCGCACCGAGGGGATTTCGGCCTTCAGCGCGTCCTCGATGCGGTCGCAGATGACATGGCTGGCGCCGACCGACATGTCTGCGTCGACGACCAGATGAAACTCGATGAAGGTGGCGCGGCCGGCGATGCGCGTCTTGAGGTCGTGCACTTCAAGCGCGCCCTTGCAGTTGGCCGAGATGACGTCGCGGATGCGCATGTGCTCCTGGGTGTCGACGGCGCGGTCCATCAGCCCGTTCATCGACGAGCCGATGACATGCCAGCCCTGCCACAGAATGTTCAGCGCCACGAGGACGGCAAGTGCGGGGTCGAGGATCTGCCAGCCGGTCAGGATCGCCCCGACCAGGCCGCCGAAGACCCCGATCGAGGTCACCACGTCGGTCATGATGTGGTTGCCGTCGGCGACCAGTGCCGGTGATTTCTCCGCCCTGCCGGCGCGGATCAGCGTCCAGGCCCAGAAGGCGTTGATAATCGTGGCAACGCCGTTGACCGCAAGACCTTCCCAAGGCTGTTCCAAGGGTGACGGAGTCTGCCAGGAGCGCCAGACCTCGTTGAGGATCAATAGCGCGGCAAGCACGATCAACACGCCTTCCAGCACTGCCGAGAAATACTCGGCCTTGTGATGGCCGAAGGGATGATCCTGGTCGGCCGGCTTGTGGCTGATCTGGATCGCCCAGAAGGCGGCGACCGAGGCGATGACGTTGACGATCGATTCCAGTGCGTCCGAATAGAGTGCGACTGAGCCGGTGACGTACCAGGCGGCAGCTTTCAGCGCGAGCACGACAAAGGCGACGATAATCGACCAGAAGGCGAGGTTCGCGACCTTGCGCTTCGCGGCCGCCTTGGCCGCGATCGCCATCGTGTTCTCGGCTTCGGCCATGATCGTCAGGCGGCCTTTTCCTTGGCCTTGCGCGGCAGGTGGGCGACGATGTTCTCGATGATGCGCATGCCGGCATTGTGCCCGAGCGTCATGATCGATTCCGGGTGGAATTGCACTGCGGCGATCGGCTCCTTGCGGTGCTCGAAGGCCATGATGACGCCGTCCTCGGTCTCGGCCGTGACGATGAAATCGTCGGGCAGCCGCACCGGATCGGCAAAGATCGAGTGGTAGCGGCCGACGGTGACTTCCTTGGGCAGGCCGGAGAAGATGATGCCGGGCTTGGAGACGCGGATGCGCGACGGCTTGCCGTGCATCGGTATGTGCAGCTGCCGCAGTTCGCCGCCATAGGCCTCGGCCAATGCCTGCAGGCCAAGGCAGACGCCGAAGATCGGCAGTTCGCGGGCGCGCGCCTTCTTGATGGTTGCGGCGCAATCGAAGTCCTTCGGCGTGCCGGGGCCGGGCGACAGCACGACGAGGTCGGGTTTCAGCCGGTCGAAGACTTCCTCATGCACCGGCGAGCGAACGGTCGAGACGTTGGCGCCGGTCTGGCGAAAATAATTGGCCAGCGTGTGGACGAAACTGTCCTCGTGGTCGACCAGCAGGATGTTGACGCCGTCGCCGACGCGCGCGGTGGTGCGCTCGGTGCTGGCGGAATTGCCTGTCTTGGCGTCGCGGATGGCGGAGAGCATGGCGGATGCCTTCAGTTCGGTTTCGGCTTCTTCTTCCTCGGGAATGCTGTCGAACAGCAATGTGGCGCCGGCGCGCACTTCGGCAATGCCGTCCTTGATACGGATGGTGCGGAGCGTCAGGCCGGTGTTCATGTCGCCGTTGAAATTGACCATGCCGATCGCGCCGCCATACCAGGCGCGCGGGCTCTTCTCGTTCTGCTCGATAAAGCGCATGGCCCATAGCTTCGGCGCGCCGGTGACGGTGACCGCCCAGGCATGCGACAGGAAGGCATCGAAGGCATCCATGCCTTCGCGCAGCCTGCCTTCGATGTGGTCGACCGTATGGATC
>NZ_RZRA01000341.1:0-5282 GCF_003998945.1 Mesorhizobium sp. M7A.F.Ca.CA.003.01.2.1
GATCGTCAGCGGTCGATGTGGTCAGCAGCACAGGCGGATAGGCGGCAGCGGCGTCGACATGCTGGTAGGGCGAGTAGGCTGAAAGCCACTTCGCGTCTTCGGGTTTCGACGGATCGCCATATTCGGCCATCCACGAGGCGCCAGGCGGCAATTCGGCGTAACGCAGCATGTCGAGCAGCGGCACCTCGATGATGACGGCGCCGAAAAGCTCGGGATGCTGCGTCAAGGAAACGCCGGTCAGCAAGCCGCCATTCGAACCACCCTGGATGCCGAGCGAGCTTGCTGTCGCGATGCCGCGCTTGACGACGTCCTGCGCGACCGCTGCGAAATCGTCGAATCCGTTCTGGCGATTGCCCTTGAGCGCCGCCTGATGCCAGGCTGGGCCGAACTCGCCGCCGCCGCGGATGCATGCCTGCACATAGGCATTGCCTTTCTCCAGCCACAGCTTACCACGCACGCCGGCATAGCCGGGCAGCAGCGGCACTTCGAAGCCGCCATAGCCGTAAAGCAGCGTCGGCACCGGACCTTTCTGGTCGCGCCGCCTGACGACGAAATAGGGGATCATCGTGCCGTCCTTGGAGCGCGCCTCGAACTGTTCCGAGATCAGCGGCGAGGCATCGAAACGCGCCGGCTGCGACTTCACGGTGGCGAGCGTCTCGCCATTGTCGTCGGACCAGATGATCGAACTCGGGGTCAGGAAATCGGTGAAGGAGAAGGAGACACTCGAGCCGAACTGCTCGGCATGACTGATGCCGACATTGCCATTTTCGGGCAGCGCCACCGGTTTCAGCGACCAGTTGCCATCCATGCGCTCGCAGACGACGACTTTGCCGCGCACATTGTCCATCAGGCTGACGAACAGCCGGTCCCGCGTGCGGGCAATGCCGGCTATGGAAACGCGATAGGCCGGCTCGAACAAGGTTTCGACAGGCCCGATCGCGCCGGTCTCGACCCAGCGCGCCAGGTCCAGCGAATAAAGACCGTCGGGCTTGCAAACCGTGTCGTCGGGCGCCGTCCATGCACTGCGCACGCCGAACACGAGCTGATCCCTGAATATTGCCGTATCGGTCATGTCGTCCGGTAGCGGCAGCTGTTTGTTTTCGCCGGAAGGCAGCCGAAGGAAGATGTGCGAAGCGAAGAAATTCAGCGTTCGAGCCAGGACCAGATAGCGTCTGTCACCGTCGTACTCGACAGCGGCACCAACGGCGAGATCCTCTTTCTGCGCCTCGAAGATCGGCGTTGCGTCTTCCAGCTTGGTATCGCGCTTCCACAGCTTTATGATTCGCGGATAGCCGGACTCGGTCTTGTCGGCCTCGTCGAAAGCGGCCGAAACAATCACGGTGTCCTTATCCAGCCAGCTGAAACCCGACTTGGAAGCGGGTGCACGAAACCCACCCTCGACAAACGACTTGGTCGCGATGTCGAATTCGCGCATCTCGCTGGCGTCGCCGCCATCCGGCGACATCGAGACAAGGCAAAGGTTGAAGTCGGGATAGAGCCGGCTGGCGCCGCCAAAAACCCATTTTATCCCTTCCTCCGCCGCAAGCTGGTCGAAGTCGATGATCGTTTCCCAGTCGGGCTTCTCGGTCTTGTAGGAAGCGACGGTCGTGCGGCGCCAGAGGCCGAGCACATTGGTCTTGTCCTGCCAGAAATTGTAGACATGGCCGGCTTTTGCCGCGCCGACCGCGATGTTGTCCTCGGCCGTCATCAGGTCGAGCGCGGTCTGGAACGACGCCTGATAGGACGGATCGCCCTGCAATTCGCCAACCGTGATCTCGTTCTGGCGATGTACCCAGTCCAATGACTGCTTGGCTGTCCTGTCCTCCAGCCAGAGAAAGGGATCGTCGGTCGTGGGGGCGGAATTCGGCGTCTGGGTGGCAGGCTTGGTCATGAGGTCTCCGATAAACGCGTTGCTTTGAAAAAGCCAACGCCGACAGGCCGTCGATATTCACCATGTTCAGCGCACAATTGAGGCTTTCCGCCGACCAGCGAGGCTCGCAATGGCCAGCGCCAGGCACAGCAGCCCAAGCGTGATCGGCAGTCCGCCGGCGCCCATAACATCCATGGCGCCCCCCGCCAGCGGCGGCACGGCGATGCCGCCGACCCCCCACATCAAGGAAAAGGCCGCATTGCCGGCGACCAGTGCGGAGCCGGTGAAGCGTTCGCCGAGCTCGATGATCGACATTGTGTAGATGCCGTAGGAAACCGCGCCCCAGACAAAGATCATTGGCCAGATCAGCGGCGACTCGATGAGAAGCGGAAGCAGGACGCAGCCGAGCACCGTGATCGCGACGCAGGCAAGCCGCACCAGGCGCGCGGAAAGCCTTTCCGCCAAAAGGCCGAGCGGCACCTGCATGGCGATGTTGCCGGCGATCATCACCGACAGCAGCGCCGACATGCGGGTTTCGGTGATGCCGTGATGGGTGCCATAGACCGGCAGCAACGCCAGCGCACCCTGTTCGAAGCCGGCGGCGACTATGACGGCGAACAAAAGCAGCCACGCCAGCGGCACGAAACCCAGGACGGAAACCTGGTGCCCGGCCTCGTCGACCTTGGGCAAACGCGGCAGCACCGAGGCCAGGCAAATGCCACACAGCACGAAGGCGAAAATGCCGACGAGGAAGGGCGGCCAGCCCTCAGTGCCGACTGCAAGCAGGCACAGTGGCCCGGTCGCGAAACCGGCCGAGATGATCGTCGAATAGACACCCATGACGCGGCCGCGTCGGGCCGGCGGTGCCAGCGCGATCACCCAGATCTCGCTCAGCACATAGAGCGGATTGGTCACGACGCCGATCAGGAAGCGCAGGGGAAACCACAAATAGACATTTTGCGTCCAGCCGATCAGCGCCAGCACGACAGCCGAAAGGGCCGCACAGGTGAGCGCGGTGCGCCCTGCCCCGAATCGGCGGGCCAGCGCCGGGATCAACGGCGATAACAGAATGAAGCCAATCGGCGTCATGGCCGCCGACAAGCCGATCATCGCTGGCGAAACGCCCTGGCGCTGCAGGATGAAACTCAGCAGCGGATAGGACAACCCTTGCGCGATGGCGAACACCGAGACGGTCGCGATCACACCGGTGATCGCCGCCCATTGCATCGTCTCGTCCTTGTTCGATTCAACCAAATTCATGTACGCACCGCTGTCGGGCTGCAGGATTAGCGATTGAGTTGCGCAGAGGTAAGCCCCTGGCGGGCGAAAACTGCTTGCTCCAGACAGTGCCTGTCAGGAGGCTGGGCCTGTCAGGAGGTTGGGCCTGTCAGGAGGTTGGGCTTATCAGGAAGCTCGGCGCATGGATGAGCGGTACAGCGCGAACATCACCAGCACCGCGTCGAGAGCGGCAATAACCACCGGCAGCCCAAGTGGGCCGATGCCTTGCATGAGCAGGCCCGCACCGGGTGGGCCGACGATGCCACCAACGCCCCACATCAGCGCAAAGGCAGCGTTGCCGGCGACCAGCACAGAGCCCTTGAACCGGCTGCCGAGTTCGACCAATGCCATGGTGTAGACGCCGTAACCGACCGCGCCCATCACCAGCAGCACCACCCAGATCAACGGCGTTGTGATCAGCAGAGGCAGCAAAAGCGCGCAAACGGTTGTTGCCAGTGCGCAGACGATGATCATGGCGCGGCCGCCAAAACGCTCCGCCAGAAGGCCGAGTGGTATCTGCAGCAGGATGTTGCCGAGGGAAAGCGCCATCACCAGCGAGGCCAGAACGGCTTCCGCCAGGCCATAGCTGGCGCCGAAGACCGGGACCAGCGCATAGGTGCTCTGCTGGACCGCCGCCGAGACAAGCACGGCAAGCAGCAGCGCCGGCGCCATTTTGGCAAACCCGACAAGGCCGCTGGCAGGCTGGCCGTCATCCTCGAAGCCGGTGAGCTTTGACGAGACGGCGTGCAGGATCACCGCGCAGAGCGCGAAGCCGGCGACGCCGACCATGAAAGGCGCCCAGCCCGACGTACCGAGCAGGGTCAGCGCGAATGGTCCGGCGGCATAACCGGCGCCCATCAGCGTGTTGAACACGCCCATCACCCGGCCGCGCCGCGACGGCGGTGCCAGCGACAGCGCCCACACCTCGCCAAGGATATAAAGCGGATTGATGACCACGCCGATGATGAAGCGGATGACGAACCACGCCACCCAGTCCTGCAGATAGCCGATGCCCAGGAAGCAGAGCGCGCCGATCAGCGAGCAGCCGACCGCCAGGTTGCGCCCGCCGACCAGCCGCACCGCCGCCGGCACGAAGGAAGCCGACAGGATCAGCCCGAGCGGCATCATCGCCGCCGACAGGCCGATCAGCGCCGGCGACATGCCTTGCTTCTGCATCAGCAATGTGAACAGCGGCGAGCTCAGCCCTTGCGCGGCGCCAAACATGGCAAGTGCCGCGGTGACGCCGGCAAGCGCTGCCCATTGCGTTCCTGCTTCGCCTTCGCTCGAGCCGGTCGCGACCATGCTGCCATCCAGATGAACTGCTGGCCATCAGGCCGGCAAGCCAAGTAGCTATCGGTTCGATCCCCGGAAGGAAAGGGCCGGCCACCGAAATCCGCTTGCTCCAACGCGGCAACCTGATCAAGCCGATGTCGCGGCCGGGCACCTGCCGTTCCGGCATGTCGCTTCCCTCGCCCTAGTGGTCGTCGCCTCCGCAATGGCCGGACAGCCGCCGGTCCATTATGCCGCCCGCTATCGCATCCCACGAGGACCATCATGACCGCCGCCCTACAACCCTCAGAACCGGCATTGGCCACCGACCGCGCCCGTCGCGGCGGCCGCGCTGGAAAGCGCGCCGGCGGCTCAGCCGCGTTCGAGCAGCCGGCTTTTCGCCAGTTGAAGAACCCGCTGGCGCCAACCAGGCTGGTGTCCGACGACGAGCTGGAATCGATTCACCTCGCTTCCCTGCGCGTGCTGCGGGAAATCGGCGTCGACGTGCTGCATGATGAGGCCCGCAGCATCATGAAGGCGCATGGCGCCGACGTGCGTGACGGCTCAGAGCGGGTGCGCTTCGACAGCGACATGATCCTCGACCTGGTGTCGCACTGCCCGTCGGAATTCACCATCCATGCCCGCAATCCTGCGCACAATGTGCGCTTCGGCGGCAACAATGTGATCGTCTCGATGATGGCGTCGGCGCCCAATTGCTCCGACATCGATCGCGGCCGCCGGCCCGGCAACCAGCAGGACTACCGCAACTTCCTCAAGCTCGCGCAGATGCACAACATTCTGAACTGCACGGGCGGCTACCCGGTCGAGCCGACCGATATCCATCCATCCGTCCGCCATCTCGAAT
>NZ_RZRA01000342.1:0-5277 GCF_003998945.1 Mesorhizobium sp. M7A.F.Ca.CA.003.01.2.1
CCTGCTCAACCGCGACCTGCCGACGGTGCATACGTCAACCCTGGGCGAGGCGCTCGACCATTGGGACATTTCCCGCACGACCAGCCAGAGCGTGCGCGATTTCTTCCTCGCCGCCCCTGGCGGCGTGCCGACACAGGTCGCCTTCAGCCAGGAGCGCCGCTGGGACGAGCTCGATCTCGACCGCGAGAAAGGCGTTATCCGCTCGACCGAACATCCCTTTTCCAAGGATGGCGGCCTTGCCGTGCTGAAGGGCAATCTGGCGCTCGACGGCTGCATCGTGAAGACGGCGGGCGTCGATGAATCGATCCTGAAATTCACCGGCCCGGCCCGCGTGTTCGAAAGCCAGGATTCGAGCGTCAAGGCGATCCTGTCCAATGAGATCAAGGCCGGCGATGTCGTCGTCATCCGCTATGAAGGACCGCGCGGCGGCCCCGGCATGCAGGAGATGCTCTATCCGACCAGCTATCTGAAGTCGAAGGGCCTCGGCAAGGCCTGCGCTCTGATTACTGACGGCCGCTTCTCCGGCGGCACCTCGGGTCTGTCGATCGGCCATGCGTCGCCGGAAGCTGCCGAAGGCGGTTTGATCGGACTGGTGCAGGAGGGCGATACGATCGAGATCGACATCCCGAACCGCAGCATCCGCCTGGCTGTCGATGAGGCGGAACTCGCTGCGCGCCGGGCGGCGATGGAGGCCAGGGGCGCCCTGGCCTGGAAGCCTGAGGAAAAGCGCAAGCGCAAGGTGACGACCGCCTTGCGCGCCTATGCCGCCATGGCCACCAGCGCGGCCAAGGGCGCGGTGAGGTTTGTGCCGGAGTGAGGTTTCTTCCTTCTCCCCTGTGGGAGAAGATGTCGCCGCAGGCGACGGATGAGGGGTGGTCCAGAGAACACCGACGTCTCACTCCGCTGGAACACCCCTCATCCGTCTCGGCGCCGCGCGCCGATCCACCTTCCCCCACAAGGGGGGGGAAGGGAAGAGAAGTGCTACGGCATCAACTGATACTCATAGAGCTTCTGATAGAGCCCGCCCTGCTTGAGCAAGGCCTTGTGCGGGCCGCTTTCCACCACCTTGCCGGCTTCGAGCACCACGATTGTGTCGGCCTGGTGCACGGTCGACAGACGGTGCGCGATGACGATCGTCGTGCGGCCTTCCGTCAATTGCTGCAGCGCGTCGCGGAACAGCGCTTCCGATTCGGCGTCGAGCGCGCTGGTCGCTTCGTCCAGCAGCAGGATCTCCGCATTGCGCAGCATGGCGCGTGCGATCGAGATCCGTTGGCGCTGGCCGCCCGACAGTAGGCCGCCATTCTCGCCGACATCCGTCTCGTAGCCTTTCGCCTGCGCGCTGATGAAGTCATGCGCGTTGGCCGCCTTGGCGGCGGCGATCACCTCATCGTCGGTCGCACCCTCGCGCCCAAGCCGGATGTTGTGCATGATGGTGCCGGCAAACAGGAACGTATCCTGGCTGACATAGGCGATCTTTTCCCGCAGCGATGCGAGCGTCGCATGGGAAATATCCTGACCGTCGAACAGCACCCTGCCGCTCTGCGGATCATACATGCGCATGATCAGGTTTAGAATCGTCGACTTGCCGCCGCCGGAAGGCCCGACCAGCGCCGTCATCTTGCCGGGCGCAAGCGTCAGATCGAACCTGTCCAGCACCGGCGGCCCTTTCTGATAAGCGAAGTCGACGGCGTCGAACCGGATCTCGCCCGGTCCGGCCAGAAGCGGCTTCGCGTCCGGCTTCTCGACCAGAGTGAGCGGCTGGTCGGCGAGCTCGAACATCATGCGCACGCCGACAATGCCGCTTTCCAGCGATATGCGTACGCGCGCAAGGCGCTTTGCCGGCTCATAGGCAAACAGGAGCGCCCCGATGAAGGCCATGATGTTTCCCGGCATCTGGCCGCCCTGCAAGACCAGGAAGCCGCTGACGAAGATGGCCCCGGCAATAGCCAGCCCGGCCAGCGTCTCCATCACCGGGCTTGTCGCAGCCTCCAGCGTCGCGATGTTATTGGCCCGGTTCTCGACGTCCGACACGGCCTTGTACATGCGGTTGCGCATCGCGCCTTCGAGGTTGAAGGATTTGACGACGCGCACGCCGATTGCCGTTTCCTGCATCACCTGCACGATCTGGCCGACCGAGCGAAACTCCATCGCGGCGAACTTGCGAACACGTTTCAGGATGCGGTTGACCCCGTAGATAGCCAAGGGGCCGACGACGAAGCAGATTATAGACAAGGCTGGCTGCTGCCAGACCATGACTCCTACCAGGACGACCAGCGACAACAGATCGCGCACATAGGACGTGACAACGAGGTCGAGCACGTTGCGTGCCGCCTGCGCATTGTTGGTCATGCGTGTGATCAGGTCGGACGACGAGGTCGAATGGTAGAATTCGATGCCTTGCGCCAGGATGCGGTCGTAGATCTTGCGCTGGCGGTCGGCGATGATGGCGTTGCCGACACGGCTCATGAAATAGGCCTGAATGAAGTTGGCGAGGCCCTTGAGGATGAAGATCGTGGCGACCCCGCCCGCAATCAGGTTGACCCGGTCAATCCGCTTGAAGACTACGAATTCGTCGGTGATCTCTTTGAGAATCCAGGCGCTGGCGCCGGTCGTGGCGGCCACCACAAGCATCGACAAGATCGCGGCGCCGTAGCCAAACCTGTGCTGATAAAAGGATTCCCGGATCAACCTCGCGACGAGGCGCTGGTTTTCCGTCGAGCGGAAGAAACGAAACAAACGGCGGATCCTTGAAACCGGGACAACGAAGGCGGCTTATAGAGGGAGGTGCGGCCGGATGAAACCATCCGCGGCCGCCGCGGACAAATCGCTGTTGCAAGCGGCATCGACGGGATGCGATTTTCAGCCTCGGCTATATCAGATGATTCTTTTGACGGGATGACGACGGATGGATTTCGACCTTATCGTTCGCGGCGGCACACTGCCTGATGGCAGGGTTGCCGACATCGGCATCAACGGTGAGACGATCGCGGCGATCGAGCCCGTTCTCCAGGGTTCCGCGCGGACCGAGGTCGACGCCCGTGGCAATCTGGTCTCGCCGCCCTTCGTCGATCCGCATTTCCACATGGATGCGACGCTCTCCTACGGCATTCCGCGCATCAACGCTTCGGGTACGCTGCTCGAAGGCATTTCGCTGTGGGGCGAGTTGAAGCCGCTTTTGACGCATGAGGCCGTGCGTGATCGCGCGCTGGCCTATTGCGACTGGGCGGTGTCGATGGGCCTGCTCGCCATCCGCACCCATGTCGATGTCTGCGATGACCGCCTGCTGGCGGTCGAGGCGTTGCTCGAGGTCAAGAAGACGGTCGCTCCCTACATCGACCTGCAATTGGTCGCCTTCCCGCAGGACGGGTTTTATCGCTCTCCATCGGCGCGTGAAAACACCATCCGCGCGCTCGACATGGGCGTCGACATCGTCGGCGGCATCCCGCATTTCGAGCGCACCATGGCCGACGGCACGCGCTCGGTAACGGAGCTGTGCGAGATCGCGGCCAGCCGCGGCCTGATGGTCGACCTGCATTGCGACGAGACCGATGATCCGCTGTCGCGCCATATCGAGCAGCTTGCCTATGAGGCGCAGCGTCTTGGTTTGCACGGCAAGGTCGCCGGTTCGCACCTCACCTCGATGCATTCGATGGACAATTACTACGTCTCGAAGCTTTTGCCGCTGATCGCCGAGGCCGGCGTCTCGGTCATTCCCAATCCGCTGATCAACATCATGCTGCAGGGCCGCCACGACACCTTCCCGAAGCGCCGCGGCCTGACCCGGGTCAAGGAAATGCTGGCGCTCGGCATTCGCGTCGGCTGGGGCCAGGATTGCGTGCTCGATCCCTGGTATTCGCTGGGCACCGCCGATATGCTCGATGTCGCCTTCATGGGTCTGCACGTCGCTCAGATGTCGAGCCCGGCAGAGATGGCGCGCTGCTTCGACATGGTCACCAACGTCAATGCCGCGATCATGGGCCTCGATCATCTCGGCCTGGCGGTCGGCAAGCGCGCCAGCCTGGTCGTCCTCGATGCCGGCAATCCGGTCGAAGCCCTGCGGCTGCGCGCCGAGCGCCTGTGCGTCATCGCCAGGGGCAAGGTGGTGGCGGAGCGGACGAAGCAGGAAACCAGGCTGTCCATCGGCGGAAGGCCGGGAATGGTGAACCGGCGGCACATATCCAGCTAGATACAGCCGATTCCCGGCGCTGGTCTTACCCATTGCCCGAATTCTCCTCGTCAAGGCAGCCACTTCCGTCTACGACGCGGCTTACTAGGGAGGAATCGGGATCGGCATGACGCAGCCCGTGGCGCAGAATTCGACGATCAGGAATGTGCTTTTGGCCGGCATTCTGTTGATGCTGGCCGGCGATTTCCTTTTTGCGCTGAACGACGCCATGGGCAAATGGCTGGTCGCCAGCTTCTCCGTCGGCCAGGTGGTGCTGATCCGCTCCATCGGCGCCTTCTTCGTGCTCGGCCCGATGATCGCCAACCAGGGCCCGGCCAAGCTGTTTCGCATGGAACGCCTGGAGCTGCAGCTGCTGCGGGTGGTGATGACCACGCTCGACACCGCGCTCTTCTATGCCGCCGTGGTCTATCTGCCGCTGGCCGATGTGATGAGTTTCTACATGGCGGGGCCGATCTACGTCGCGGCACTCTCGCACCTCTTGCTTGGCGAAAAGGTCGGCTGGCGCCGCTGGATGGCGATCCTGCTCGGCTTCTGCGGTGTGCTGATCATGCTGAAACCGTCGTCGGCGGCGTTCTCGCTGTCGTCAGGCTTTGCGCTGGTGGGCAGTATCTCCTTCGCCTTCGCCATCATCCTCAACCGCCGGCTGCGCGGCACCAGCGACACCAATCTGGTGACATGGCAGACCATCGGCACGCTGCTGATCGGCGGCGTGCTGAGCATCGGCGCCTGGCAGACGCCGTCGGCGCTCGATCTCGGCGCCATGCTGCTGCTCGGCATCGTCTCCTGCGGCGCGCATCTGATGATCACCAGGGCGCTCAAGCTGGCGCCGGCCTCGACGCTGGCGCCGCTGCATTACACGCTGCTGCTGTGGGCGGTGGTGTTCGGACTGGTGTTCTTCGGCGACGTTCCCGGTCCGCGCATCCTGATCGGCTCGGGCATTGTCGTTCTCGCCGGCCTGTTCATCTTCCACCGCCAGAAAGTGGTCGAGACCACCGTGCCGCCCGAAAACGTGCCGAAGGGCGTGAATTAGTCCAGGCTCACCCCCGGCGGATCGCCGCCAGATGCCGTGAAAACTCGGACGTCTCCATCAG
>NZ_RZRA01000343.1:0-5269 GCF_003998945.1 Mesorhizobium sp. M7A.F.Ca.CA.003.01.2.1
GTAGCAATCGTGTGCGGCAGCCAGCGATTCGAACTCGATAATGACATTGCGTGCGCGGCCGGGGCCTTCGGCCTTTTCGTACTCGCCGCCGCGCGCCAGGAACTTCGCCCCGAAGCGCTCGAAGGCAGGTTTGGCGGCGGCGACATAGTCCTTGTAGCCTTCCGCGTCGCGCACATCGACACGAGCGATCCAATATCCTTTGGGCATTTTCTTGGTCTCCGAACTTGTTCCTGGAAATCTCAGGCCGAGCGCATCTCGTCGAGGATGGCTTCGGCCGCTTCCCGTTTGTTGGCCGCAGCAATGATCGGACGGCCGACGACGAGGTGGCTGGCGCCGTTGCGAATCGCCTGGCCCGGCGTCACCACACGCTTCTGGTCGCCATGGTCGCTGCCCGCCGGCCGGATGCCGGGCGTCACCACCGCCATGTCGGGTCCCACGATCCGGCGCACCGCCTCGGCCTCCGCGGCCGAGCAGACGATGCCGCCCATGCCGGCATGCAGCGCCTGTTCCGAGCGCCTAAGCACCAGCGTATGCGGATCGTACTCATAGCCGACGTCGATCATGTCCTGCTCGTCCATCGAGGTCAGAACGCTGACGGCAAGCAGGCAAAGGTCGCTGCCTCTGGCCGCCTCTACGGCGGCCTGCATAGCCTTGGGATAGGCGTGAATGGTCAGCATGGTCACGCCCATCTTGACGATGTTCTCGACACCCTTGGCCACCGTGTGGTCGATGTCGAGCAGCTTCATGTCTAGGAAGACGTTGGTGCCGCCGCTGGCCAGCTCCCTGGCGAAGTCGAGCCCGCCGGCGAAGGCAAGCTGGTAGCCGATCTTGTAGAAGGAGACGATGCCGTCGAGTTCGCGCACTGCCTGCTCGGCTTGCTTCACTGTCGGCACGTCGAGGCCGACGATGAGCCGGTCGCGCATGCTATTGGCGATCATGCCTCGATCCGGGTGGACAGCAGGCGCGAGGTCTCGATCAGCGTGCGGCATAGGTGCTCCATCGATTTGTGCAGTCTTTCGTCACGGAAATTTCCATCCTCGTCGAAGGCGTCACCGCCGTCGGGCACCGAGCATTCCGGCGTCACCACCTCCATCTGGCAACGCACCAGCACCGCGCGCAGATGGTTGATGCAGCGGATACCGGCAAAGTGCCCGTTGGAGGACGAGCAAAGGCCAACGACCTTGCCGGCCAGCGGCCTGACTGGCCGGCCACCATCCCTGCGCACCCGGCTCACCCAGTCGATCGTGTTCTTGAGCAGCGGCGGAATGGAGCCGTTATATTCGGGCGTGGCGATCAGCAGCCCGTCATGGGCCATGATGAGACGGCCGAGTTTCTGGGCGTTTTCGGGAACGCCTTTTTCCTTTTCCAGGTCTTCGTCCATGATCGGCAGGGGGTATTCGGCGAGCGAGATGCGGGTCACCTCGGCACCTTGCATGGCGAGTTCCTTTTGCGCCACGTCGGCGGCCCTGCCGCTATAGGCGCCGCTGCGCACCGAGCCGGCGAAGACGAGGATTTTCGGGATCACTGCCATTGGCCACCCTTGTTCCCGGACAGGTACAGCCAAGGACGGCTCAAATCAACGGCTGGATAGGATAGGGGAATAGGGCAGTAGGGAATATGGGAGTAGAAAATAGCCTGGAAATGGAACCCTTCATCCCTACTCCCTTACTCCCCTATTGCCTTATTCCCTTCTCACTAGTGCGCTTCGCGGCGATAGATCCACAGCTGCGTCGGCGGAATGTTGCGGAGGATGAAATCGAAATGTTTGACCGTATAATTGCCGCGGCCGGGTGGGATCGGCGACATCGGGCCATAGGTCAACTGCACGATCGGCCGTCCGGCCGGGATGCGGTCGAGCAGGCTCTCGATATAGGCGATGCGCTGGGCGACCGGAAAGTTGAGCAGCGGCACGCCCGAAACGACGGAATCGAAGATCATCCCGCTCTTGTCGCCAAGCGTGGCGTTGAGGTTGAAGGCGTCGCCCTCGATGACGTTGACGCCGGGATAGAGCCGCCGCAGGTGACGAACGAAATCCGTGGAATATTCGACAGCGTAGAGGTTTTCGGGGCGTACGCCCTGGGCGAGGATGGCGCGGGTGATGACGCCGGTACCGGGACCGACCTCGAGCACTGGCAGGCCGGATTTAGGATTGACGATCGAGGCCATCTTGCGCGCGGTGATCGAACTGGTCGGCACGATCGAGCCAACCGTCTTCGGCTTGTCGATCCAGCCCTTGAAGAATTTGAGTTCGTCGTCGAACTTTTCGACAAGCGCCTTCCGCAGTCCAGGGCCACGTGTCATGCAAGCTCTCCTCAGCGCTCCCCGCAAAGTTACTTAGCACCTGAGCGGTGCTAGGCAAGGCGCGGCCGGACGCATGTCGTGGATAAGATAATTTTCGTCGCGTCTCAAGGGGTGACGCGATTCAAGGATTTACGCGTGGCAAATCGGCTTACGCGGGCCAAAGTGCATCAACGCTCGCCGAAAGACTCGAAGAAATCCTTCATACGGGCGAAAAAGCCGCTCGATTGAGGCGAATTGTCCTGCGAGGAGAGCTGTTCGAACTCCTCCAGAAGTTCGCGCTGGCGCCGGGTCAGGTTCTGCGGCGTCTCGACCGCGGTCTGGATGTAGAGGTCGCCGACATTGGGCTGGCGCAGCACAGGCATGCCCTTGCCCTTGAGGCGGAACTGGCGCCCGTTCTGTGTGCCTTCGGTCACCTTGACCTTGGTCTGCGTGCCGTCCAGCGTCGTCACCTCGAAGGAGCCGCCAAGGGCTGCCGTCGTCATCGAGATCGGCACCTTGCAATAGAGATCGGCGCCGTCGCGCTGGAAGAACTCGTGCGGTTTGACCGCCAGGAAAATATAGAGGTCGCCCGAGGGCCCGCCGCGCAGGCCGGCTTCGCCCTCATTGGCAAGGCGGATGCGGGTGCCGTCCTCGATGCCGGCCGGGATGTTGACCGACAGCGAACGCTCCTCGGTGACGCGGCCCTGGCCGGCGCATTTCGGGCACGGATCCTTGATCGTCTGGCCGCGCCCCTGGCATTGCGGGCAGGTCCGCTCGATCGAGAAGAAACCTTGCGTGGCGCGCACCTTGCCGTGGCCGTTGCACATCGAGCAGGTGACGGGCTGGGTGCCGGGCTTGGCGCCGCTGCCCGAACATTCAGAGCACGAGATCGACGCCGGCACCCGGATCTGTGCGGTCTTGCCGGCAAAAGCCTCTTCCAGGGTGATTTCCATGTTGTAGCGCAGGTCGGCGCCGCGCTCGCGGCCGCCCGACGAGCGGCGCTGGCGCCCGCCCATCATGTCGCCGAAAATGTCCTCGAAAATGTCGGCGAAGCCGCCGGCGCCAAAGCCCTGGGCCCCGCCATTCATGCCGCCCTGTTCGAAGGCGGCGTGGCCGAAGCGGTCATAGGCCGCGCGCTTCTGCGGGTCTTTCAGCGTCTCGTAGGCTTCGTTGATTTCCTTGAACTTGTGCTCGCAGGAATGGTCGCCGGGGTTGCGATCGGGATGGAACTGCATGGCGAGCTTGCGGAAAGCGCTCTTGAGCTCCTTCTCATCGGCGCCTTTTTGCACGCCCAGCGTCTCGTAGAAATCAGCTTTCATTTTTTCCCGCTGTCCGGATGCTCAACGTCTTGAAGCATTGTTGCGTCTCTTGCCGGCACTGACGCTTCGATTTAGGTGCGATGGAAGGGGGATGCCAGTGTCGACGCGGCTTTGCCTGCATTTTTTCAGCAAGGCCCGCTGTTTTTCTGCAAGGGGTTGCAAAAAAGCCCGGCCTTCGCCGGGCTTTTCGCTTTATCTTGCCGTCAAACGGTTCAGGCCGACTTCTTCTTGTCGTCGTCCTCGTCGATTTCCTCGAAATCGGCGTCGACAACGTCACTGTCCTTGGCGGCGTCCGCCTTGGCGTCGGCTTCCGCCGCTTCCTTCTGCGAAGCCTCGTACATGGCCTGGCCAAGCTTCATAGAAGCCTCGGCCAGCGCCTGGCTCTTGGCTTCGATGTCGGCCGCGTCGTCGCCTTCGGTCGCGGTCTTCAGCGCCGCGATCGCGTCGGAGATCGCCGTGCGCTCGCCTTCCGAAACCTTGTCGCCATATTCCTTCAGCGACTTCTCCGAGGAATGCAGCAGCGCTTCGGCCTGGTTGCGGGCCTCGACCAGCGCACGCCGCTTCTTGTCGGTCTCGGCATTGGCCTCGGCGTCCTTGACCATCTTCTCGATGTCGGCGTCCGAAAGACCACCCGATGCCTGGATGCGGATCTGGTGCTCCTTGCCGGTGCCCTTGTCCTTGGCCGAAACGTTGACGATGCCGTTGGCGTCGATGTCGAAGGTGACCTCGATCTGCGGTACGCCGCGCGGCGCCGGCGGAATGCCGACCAGGTCGAACTGGCCGAGCGCCTTGTTGTCGGCGGCCATTTCGCGCTCACCCTGGAAGACCCGGATGGTCACTGCCGACTGTGAGTCCTCGGCCGTCGAGAACACCTGGCTCTTCTTGGTCGGGATCGTCGTGTTGCGTTCGATCAGGCGGGTGAACACGCCACCCAGCGTCTCGATGCCGAGCGACAGCGGCGTCACGTCGAGCAACAGCACGTCCTTGACGTCGCCCTGCAGCACGCCGGCCTGGATGGCGGCGCCGAGAGCGACGACCTCATCCGGATTGACGCCCTTGTGCGGCTCCTTGCCGAAGAACTGCTTCACGATTTCCTGGATCTTGGGCATGCGGGTCATGCCGCCGACCAGAACGACTTCGTCGATCTCGCCCGCCTTCAGGCCGGCATCCTTCAACGCCGCCTTGCAAGGGGCAATCGTGCGCTGGACGAGGTCGTCGACCAGCTGCTCGAACTTGGCGCGCGTCAGCTTCAGCGTCAGGTGCTTCGGCCCGGTCGCGTCGGCGGTGATGAAGGGCAGGTTGATTTCGGTCTGGGTGGTCGACGACAGCTCGATCTTGGCCTTTTCAGCCGCCTCCTTGAGGCGCTGCAGGGCAAGCTTATCGTTCTTCAGGTCGATGCCCTGTTCCTTCTTGAACTCGGCCGCCAGGTATTCGACCAGGCGCATGTCGAAATCCTCGCCGCCGAGGAAGGTGTCGCCATTGGTCGACTTGACCTCGAACACGCCATCGCCGATTTCGAGCACCGAAATGTCGAACGTGCCGCCGCCAAGGTCATAGACGGCAATGGTCTTGCCTTCCTTCTTGTCGAGGCCATAGGCAAGCGCTGCCGCGGTCGGCTCGTTGATGATGCGCAGCACTTCAAGGCCGGCGATCTTGCCGGCATCCTTGGT
>NZ_RZRA01000344.1:0-5269 GCF_003998945.1 Mesorhizobium sp. M7A.F.Ca.CA.003.01.2.1
GACCAAGGCGCTGCTGCGCTCGGCCGAGATCATGCACTATTCGGATCACCTGAAGGATTACGGGCTGAAGCTCGACGGCAAGGTCAGCGTGGACACATCGGCCGTCGTTGACCGCTCGCGCAAGGTGTCGCTGCGGCTCAATGGCGGCGTTGCCTTCCTGATGAAGAAGAACAAGGTCGACGTCATCTGGGGCGAGGCCAAGCTTTCGAAGGCGGGCGAGATCGTCGTGTCCAAGACGGCCAAGAAGCCGATGGAGCCACAGCCGCCGGTGCCGAAAGGCGTCAAGGGCGAGGGCACCTATACCGCCAAGCACATCATCCTGGCGACCGGCGCCCGGCCACGCGGGCTGCCCGGCATCGAGCCGGACGGAAAGCTGATCTGGACCTATTTCGAGGCCATGGTGCCGAAGGAGATGCCGAAGTCGTTGCTCGTCATGGGGTCGGGCGCCATCGGCATCGAATTCGCCTCCTTCTACCGCACAATGGGCGCCGAGGTGACGGTGGTCGAATTGCTGCCGGCGGTGATGCCGGTCGAGGACGCCGAAGTCTCGAAGTTCGCGCAAAAGCAGTTCGAGAAGCAAGGCATGAAGATTATCCTCGAAGCCAAGGTGACCAAGGTCGAGAAGGGCACGAACTCGGTCACGGCGCATGTCGAGATGAAGGACGGCAAGGTCGAGAAGATCACCGCCGACCGGATGATCTCGGCCGTCGGCGTGCAAGGCAACATCGAGGGCCTCGGGCTTGAGGCGCTCGGCGTGAAGACGGATCGCGGCTGCGTCGTCATCGATGGTTACGGCAAGACCAATGTGCCGGGCATCTATGCCATCGGCGATGTCGCCGGCCCGCCGATGCTCGCCCACAAGGCCGAACATGAGGGTGTCGTGTGCATCGAGAAGATCGCTGATTTTCCTGGCGTACATGCCACCGACAAGCTGAAGATTCCGGGCTGCACCTACTGCAATCCGCAGGTCGCCTCGGTTGGCCTGACCGAAGCCAAGGCCAAGGCAGAGGGCTGGGATATCCGGGTCGGGCGCTTCCAGTTCGCCGCCAATGGCAAGGCGATCGCGCTCGGTGAGGATCAGGGCTTCATCAAGACCATCTTCGACAAGAAGACCGGTCAATTGCTCGGCGCCCACATGGTCGGCGCCGAAGTGACCGAACTGATCCAGGGCTTCGTCGTGGCGATGAACCTGGAGACGACCGAGGAAGAGCTGATGCACACCATCTTCCCGCACCCGACGCTGTCGGAGATGATGAAGGAAAGCGTGCTCGACGCCTATGGCCGCGCGCTCAACGCGTGATAGATTGAAAGCGCTGCTACAGATGGAACCCGGCGGCAAGGTACATCGTTTGCGGATGCACTTTCATCCATCACACAAGGAGAAGGCATATGCACCTGAATGGCGTCGGCTGGATAGCAGCCATCATCATCGGCGGCCTGGCAGGCTGGTTCGCCGAAATGTTCATGAAGAGCAACACCGGCATCTTCATGAACATCGTTATGGGCATCGTCGGCGCGATCGTGCTGAACGCCATTCTGCAGGCTCTCAATTTTGGCCCGTTCGGCGTCGGCTGGATTGCCTATCTGATCACCGGCTTTATCGGCGCCTGCCTACTGATCTGGGCAGGACGCCTGGTGCGCCGCTGACATCACTGAAGAGCTGCCATGCGAAAAAGGCTGTTGCGGCATGCG
This sequence comes from Mesorhizobium sp. M7A.F.Ca.CA.003.01.2.1, assembly GCF_003998945.1. Classification (NCBI taxonomy): domain Bacteria; kingdom Pseudomonadati; phylum Pseudomonadota; class Alphaproteobacteria; order Hyphomicrobiales; family Phyllobacteriaceae; genus Mesorhizobium; species Mesorhizobium sp. M7A.F.Ca.CA.003.01.2.1. Next base: position 1,693 of record NZ_RZRA01000344.1, read on the forward strand.
CCGCAGCGGCCTTTTTCTTTGCGCCGAAAAGTCCTAGATGACGTTATCACAACGAACGCCTGACTGGCGCTCGCCAATGAACCAGGTTTCCCGATGGTCACTGTCCTCGATACGATCGCCAACGCACCGCGCCTGCGGCATCCCGAAAAGGCGCACAAGCCTGATCAGGATGTCCTGCGCAAGCCCGACTGGATACGCGTCAAGGCGCCGATGTCGAAGGGCTATGCCGAAACGCGCGAAATCGTGAAGTCGCACAAGCTGGTGACGGTCTGCGAAGAGGCCGGCTGCCCCAACATCGGCGAGTGCTGGGAAAAGAAGCACGCCACCTTCATGATCATGGGCGAGATCTGCACCCGCGCCTGCGCTTTCTGCAACGTCGCCACGGGCATTCCAACCGCTCTTGACCCGGATGAACCGGCCCGCGTCGCGCATGCGGTCAAGCAGATGGGCCTTACCCATGTCGTCATCACCTCGGTCGACCGCGACGATCTCGCCGATGGCGGTGCGCAGCATTTCGCCGAGGTCATCCGCGCCATCCGGGCGGCGACGCCGCTGACGACGATCGAAATCCTGACGCCCGACTTCCTGCGCAAGGACGGCGCGCTGGAGATCGTCGTGGCGGCCAAACCCGACGTCTTCAACCACAATCTCGAAACCGTTCCGTCGAACTATCTGACGGTTCGTCCGGGCGCCCGCTATTTCCATTCGATCCGGCTGTTGCAGCGGGTCAAGGAGCTTGATCCGTCGATCTTCACCAAGTCCGGCATCATGGTGGGGCTGGGCGAAGAACGGAATGAAATCCTGCAGTTGATGGACGATCTGCGTTCGGCCAATGTCGACTTCATGACCATAGGCCAGTATCTGCAGCCGTCGAAGAAGCACCACCCGGTGATCCGCTTTGTTACGCCGGAGGAGTTCAAATCCTTTGAGACGATCGGCCGGACCAAGGGTTTCCTGCTGGTGGCGTCCAGCCCGCTGACGCGTTCATCGCATCACGCCGGCGACGATTTCGCCAAGCTGCGTGCGGCACGGGAAGCGATTCTCAAGAAATCAGCTTAATCAGCCGGTTTCATGCCAAAATTCGAAGCTACCCGACGCGTATCCCATACACCCGAGCAGATGTTCGCTTTGGTCGCCGATGTTGAATCCTATCCGCAATTCCTGCCGCTTTGCGAAGCGCTGACGGTTCGCTCGCGCAAGGAGCGTGACGGGCGTACCGTTCTCCTTGCCGACATGAGCATCGGCTACAAGGCGATCCGCGAAACCTTCACGACGCAGGTACTGCTGAAGCCCGACGAGAACACCATCGACGTGAAGTACATCGACGGGCCGTTCAAATATTTGAGCAATGTCTGGCGTTTCGAACCCGACGGCGCCGGTTGCGCCGTCCGCTTCTTCATCGACTACGAGTTCAAGAGCCGTATTCTGGGCGCGGTCATGGGAACCATGTTCGATCGTGCCTTCCGCATGTTCGCCGAAGCCTTTGAGAAGCGCGCCGACGTCATCTACGGTACAAAACCGTCTTGAGGCTTGCGCATGCTTTTCTGGATAGCAAGCACCGTTGGACTGGCGATCGCCTATCTCTTCGGTTCAATGCCCACGGGTTATCTGGCGGGGAAGCTGCTCAAGGGCATCGATATCCGGGAGCATGGCTCCAAATCCACCGGGGCAACGAACGTCTTGCGGGTCTTGGGAAAATGGCCGGCGTTGGTGGTGTTGCTGGTGGATGTGCTGAAAGGTGCTGGGGCGATCGTCTTTGCCCGCTGGGTTCATCACGTTGCCGTTGGTTACGCTATCGACCCCGCTTGACCTGCAAGCCTGGGTGCCTTGGGCTGTTTGCCTGGCCGGAATTGCCGTGTTGTTGGGACATGGCCGTTCGATCTGGTTGAATTTCACAGGTGGCAAATCCGCTGCGACGGGGCTTGGCGTGTTGCTGGCTCTGTCTTGGCCGGTAGGTGTGGGGGCTGCGGCGGCTTTTGGTGCTGTGCTGGCTACGTCTCGGATAGTTTCCCTGAGTTCGATGGTAGCGGCGTTGACCGCGATCGCCCTCATCTGTGGCCTGGAGCAACCGTTGGCCTATCGGTTGCTGGTGATTGCGGGCAGCATCTACGTGGTTATGCGCCATCGTGCCAATATTCAGCGGCTGCTGGCTGGGACGGAGCCACACTTGGGGCAAAGCAGCCCGGAATCGAAAACGTAGCCGCAAATCCGGCTTTCGGGTCCGCCCGCCCAACGTTTTATAATCCTATCCGAGTGCTTGCAGGCCCAGTTCCAGCGCTTGCCGGACCGTTTCGCGACGGATGAAATCGCGGCCTTTGTCTGCAAAGAGTTGGTGCTCGGCGACAATCGGTCGGCCGTCCAGCGCAACCCCGAACCAGACCAGGCCGACCGGTTTTTCCGCCGAACCGCCGCCAGGCCCGGCGATCCCGGTAACCGCCAGGGTCAGCCCGGCGCGCGAACGGGTAAGCGCGCCTGTCGCCATTTCGATCGCAGTCTCGCGCGAAACCGCCCCATGCGCATCGAGCGTGGCGGCGGAAACGCCGAGCATGTCCATCTTGGCTTCGTTGGAATAGGCGATGAAGCCGCGATCGACCACGGCGGACGAGCCCGCGATGTCGGTGAGTGCCGCGATGATCATGCCGCCGGTGCAGCTTTCCGCCGTTGCCAGCATGATGCCGCGTTTCTGGCAGGCTTGCAGCAAGGCATTTGCCAGGTCGCTGTTGGTCATTCCGGCACCTCGCCGGGAAACACCACGCTGGCAGTGGCGATCGCCGCAATGCCTTCCTCGCGCCCGACGAAGCCGAGCTTCTCGTTGGTTGTCGCCTTGATCGAGATGCGATCCGCGGAAATTGCCAGCATCTGCGACAGGGCTGCCGTCATCGCCTCGCGGTGCGGGCCGACGCGCGGCGCTTCGCAGATCAACGTGATATCGGCATTGGCGATGCGGCCGCCGCGCTCGCGCACCAGCCCTGCCGCATGCTCGACGAAGATCCGCGATGCAGCGCCTTTCCACTGCGGGTCGGACGGCGGAAAATGCGTACCGATGTCGCCGGCGCCGCAGGTCGCCAGCAACGCATCGGTCAGAGCATGCAGACCGACATCGGCGTCGGAATGGCCGGACAGTTTCTTGTCGTGTGCAATGGCGACTCCACACAGTGTAACATGGTCGCCGGGCTCGAAAGCATGGACGTCGTAGCCATTGCCGGTCCGGATGTCGGGAAAGCGCACACGTTCGCCGGAAAGCCGCTGGTCCGCCATGGCAATATCCCGTGCCCAGGTGAGTTTGACATTGTCCGGCGAGCCCGGAACGATCTTGACCGGAATATGCGCCCATTCGGCGATCGCGGCATCGTCGGTAAAATCCATTTTTCCCAGATGATGGGCTTTCTCGTGCGCGGCAAGGATGGGCCAGAACGGAAAGCCCTGCGGCGTTTGCGCCGCGTGAAGACCGCTGCGCGAAACGGTTTCGCCAACCACGCCGGAGGCCGACTCGCGCTTCAGCGTGTCGGCGACGGGCAAAGCGGGCAATGCGCCCTCGCGCTCGCCGATGGCGGCGATGGTGCGATCTATCAGGTCC
>NZ_RZRA01000345.1:0-5256 GCF_003998945.1 Mesorhizobium sp. M7A.F.Ca.CA.003.01.2.1
ATCGCGGTCGTGCTCGGCTTGTTGTCCGCCATCGGCCCGTTCGCCATCGACATGTATCTGCCCGCGCTGCCGTCGATCGGCGCCGATCTGCATGCCGGCACCGCTGCCGTGCAGATGAGCCTGTTGATCTTCTTCCTGTCGATGGGCTTTGGCCAGATCGTCGTCGGGCCGATCTCCGACATGGTCGGCCGCAAGCTGCCGCTCTACGGCGGCCTTGCGCTGTTCATGGTCGGCGGCATCGGTTCGGCAATGGCGCCGACCATCGAATGGCTGATCGCTTTCCGCTTCCTGCAGGGGCTTGGCGCCAGCGCCGGCATGGCCGTTCCGCGCGCCATCGTGCGCGACCTGCATACCGGCAATGAGGCTGCCAAGCTGATGTCCTTGCTGATGCTGGTATTTTCGGTGTCGCCGATCCTGGCGCCGCTGACCGGCAGCGTGATCATCGAGAATTTCGGCTGGCGTGCCGTGTTCTGGACGGTGACGGGCGCGGCTCTGCTGGCCACCATCCTTCTGGCGACCTCGCTCAAGGAGACGCGGCCGGTGGAAGATCGCGCCGGGTCCTCCTTCGGCACCGCGCTGTCGGCCTACCGCTTCCTGATGGGCGACCGTAACTTCCTCGGCCTCACGGCGATTGCCGGCTTCGGCATTGCCAGCTTCTTCGTCTATCTGTCGAGCTCGTCGTTCATCCTGATCGACCATTACGGCCTGTCGCCTTCGGTCTACAGCGTGTTCTTCTCGATCAACGCGGTCGCCTTCATCGGCATGTCGCAGATGACGGGGCTGCTGGCCGAGCGCTTCGGCCTGAGGCGCGTGGTGCGCGTTGCGGTGACCGGCTATGCCACGACGATGGTGGTGCTGTTCGCGGTGATGGCGACGGGCATCGACCGGCTCGACGTGATGGCGGCGCTGCTGTTCGTCGGCTACGGCTTCCTTGGTCTGGTCATTCCGACCACGTCGGTGCTGGCCATGGAAGAGCATGGCCAGATTGCCGGCACGGCGTCAGCGCTGATGGGCACGCTGCATTTCGCCATCGGCGCACTGGCCATGGGTGTTGCCGGCGTGTTCTTCGACGGTACGCCGCTGCCGATGGTGGCCGGCATCACGCTCTGCGCGGTGATTTCCTTCACGCTGGCCAAGGTCACGCTCGGCCGCTCTCGCGAGGCCGTCGAGGCGCCGGCCGAGTAGTAGACTTTCGATGAGAACGAAGGGGCCGGCTCATGCCGGCCTCTTTGCCATTGGGCGCGGACAGTTCCGTCCGAAAGGCGTTGACGACGCCCGGTTTCGGCTGTAGCAGCGATGGTCATGATGATCGCAACGGCTCTCGTGGTGGTAGGAAAGCGCATGGGCAGGATGGTGTAACCATCCGGCGATAGCCACCCATGCGCGGTAAACAGGCTCCTGACGGGGCCTTTTTTTATGCCCGAAATCCGGGCGATGCCCCGTCAATCATCCTCATCACGCAATACACCACGGATCAGAACCATGACGGGCGAGAACCCTATTCAAACCGCGAGCAAGCGCATGACAGGCGCGGAGATCGTTCTCCATGCACTCAGAGACAATGGCGTAGAGCATGTCTTCGGCTATCCTGGCGCCGCCTTGCTGCCGATCTACGACGAGATATTCCAACAGGATGACATCAAGCATATCCTCGTGCGCCATGAGCAAGGTGCGGGCCATGCCGCCGAAGGCTATGCACGGTCTACGGGCAAGGTCGGCGTCATGCTCGTCACATCCGGTCCAGGCACGACAAATGCGGTAACGCCACTGCAGGATGCGCTTATGGATTCGGTGCCGATCGTCTGCCTGACAGGACAGGTGCCGACAACGCTGATCGGCTCCGATGCCTTTCAGGAATGCGACACGGTCGGCATTACGCGGCCCTGCACCAAGCACAATTCGTTGGTCAAGGACGTCAACGAACTGGCGTCAACGATCCACAGGGCTTTTCACATCGCCAAGTCCGGACGACCGGGACCTGTCCTCGTCGACATGCCAAAGGACGTCCTGTTTGCCACCGGCGTGTACACGCCGCCCTCGGATGCTGCTGCACTGAAGAGCTGTCGGCCGACGGTGGAGAGCGACATCAACGAGATCGGCAAGGCGATAGAGTTGATGGCCAATGCCCGTCGTCCAGTCATTTATACCGGCGGTGGCATCGTCAATTCCGGCATGGAGGCATCGAGACTGCTGCGGGAGCTTGTCGAACTGACTGATTTCCCGATCACCTCGACCCTCATGGGGCTTGGCGCATATCCGGCATCCGGCAAGAACTGGCTGAAAATGGTCGGCCTGCACGGATCGTACGAAGCGAACATGGCCATGCATGAGTGCGACGTTATGCTCTGCATCGGCGCCCGCTTTGACGATCGCGTGACTTCGCGCGTGGAGGCTTTTTCACCGAGCTCAAGGAAGATCCATGTCGATATCGATCCGTCCTCGATCAACAAGACCGTCCGTGCCGACGTCGGCATTCAGGGCGATGCCGGCAAGGTGGTGGACAGCCTGGTTCGCTCATGGCGTGCGCTGCCGCAAAACCCTGACAGAAGACGCCTCGACGAATGGTGGAAACAGATCGCGCGCTGGCGCGGGCGCAACTCCTTCTCTTACGAAATGAGCAACGAGGTGATCATGCCGCAATACGCGGTCGAGCGTCTCTACGCGCTGACGAAGGATCGCGACACCTACATTACGACCGAAGTTGGCCAGCATCAGATGTGGGCGGCCCAGTTCTACGGTTTCGAAAAGCCGCGTCGCTGGATGACGTCGGGCGGCCTTGGTACGATGGGCTATGGCTTGCCGGCGGCATTGGGCGTGCAGATCGCGCACCCGGAAAGCCTTGTCATCGATATTGCCGGCGACGCATCTGTCCAGATGACGATGAAAGAGATGTCGGCGGCGGTTCAGTACAATGCGCCTATCAAGATATTCATCTTGAACAACTCTTACATGGGCATGGTTCGCCAGTGGCAGCAAATGCTTCACGGAAACCGCCTGGCGCATTCCTATTCCGAAACTTTGCCCGATTTCGTCAAACTGGCTGAAGCGTTCGGTGCGGTCGGCATACGTTGTGAGAAGCCGGCCGACCTCGATGATGCGATTCAGGAAATGATCGATGTAAACCGGCCGGTGCTCTTCGACTGCCGTGTTGCCGAACTCGCCAATTGCCTTCCGATGATCCGGACGGGCAGAGCCCATAATGAGATGCTCTTGCCCGGCGAGACCTTCGCCAGTGCAACCGATGAGATCGGCCAGGGACTGGTATAGACCCCAGAGCGGGATGCATTCGAATTGAATAGTGCATCCCGCTCGATTGCGTCCGACTTCAAGGCTACACCCCGGTTTGCGCCAGCACGAAGCGCAGCCGCGCCTCGACGGGGGCCAGCGGCAACGGAACCATCTCATAGCCCAGTTCCGTATAGACGCCGACCAGCGCATGGTGGGTACGCTCGGCCTCGTCGAGCGTATGCCTGCGCTCTTTGTCCTGCGCGAAGATCTCCGGCCAAAGCGGGGCGACGAAGACGCGCCGATGATAGCGGAAGCGCTCTGCGGCAGCGTGGGCGTGTTCGGGTATCGGCAGGCCGCTCAGGCTGAGATAGCCGAGCGTGTCCGGAACGCCTCGATCGAAAAAAACAGGACGCCCGGTCTGTTCTAGCGCAATTTGATACGAGCGCATCTCCCATGACAGCATCAACTCGGCAAACAGGGCGCGATCGTGCCAGGGCAAAGCGGGTCCGCCAATGGCGGACTGGTCGCGGATAATACCACGCCCGGCTTCGACCGAGGCGGCAAAGCCTGCCCGGCGCAGGGCTTCGATCAAGGTGGTCTTGCCGGAGCCGGGACCGCCGGTCAGCACAAAAAAGCGATCGGAATCGTTTTGCATGTTTTGTCCATGGAGAGGGAGCACGCGGCAGGGCGCGTTCGCGGCGGAACTGCCGTCGCGCATGCTGGATATCCGAGGAGGGGAGAAGTGGAGGTTTCTGTTGCCAGGTACCTCCGAACCCCGCCTAGAAGTGCGAACCTCTAGGGCTTGATTTGAAGCTATCGCACCGCTTACGCGGCGAGACGTGCTTCCGCATAGTTGTCATTTGCAACTACAGGTTTAGCCCGATGACGGTGGTACCATGCCGGGCAAAAGTACGATCTTTACACCTTCGTCGATCCTATTTCGCCCCCAGCAAAAACCGCTCTGTCGTCAACAGCGGCTTTTGGTGGAGGCGCCGGGTACCGCCCCCGGGTCCGAACGGCTTATTTCATCGCCCATTTATCGCCATAGTCGGTCAAGCCGACAAACCGAATATAGGGGGCGATCGCAGGAAATGAAAGGCCGCAATGGCACTTTGTCCCCGTGTCAAAACCGCAAGTCCGAAGGGTTGACTTGAGCGCGGTCTCAACCGAAGCTTTGCCCCGGTGAGGAGTTACCGACATAGCGCACAAGTTGCAGCAGCGCGCCACAGCCCTCATCGATCGGATCCGTGGCGCCGACGAGGGGAATTTTGATGGCCGACTATCTTGCAGACGTGAAGAAATACGATGCCTCGGCGAGTGCCGACGTGGTCGACAAAATCGTGAAGCATCTTGGCATTGCGCTTCGGAACCGCGATTCCTCGCTGGTGTCTTGCACCGATCCGAAGGAACTGGAGCGCGTCAAGGCTGGCTGGGTTGCCAAGAAGCTCGGCATATCGGACGACAGCAAGGCCGACGCTTCGATCGAGAAGGTCTGCAAGGCGATGGCCGCCGACAACACCAAGAACCGGGTTACCTTCTACTACCTGGTTGCCAAGGACCTGGGTAAACTCGGCTCCCTCTGACGGCCGCGCTTCAATTCGCCGGGCTGGCGCGGTCCATGCGCCAGCCGGTGATGTTGTTGGGGACTGACTGGCTTCGGGCATAGCTTGCGCGCTGCTTTGTGGTGTTCGATCGCCCGTCTGTCAGTTATGATGGCTGGACAACCGAATCGAGCCGGAACCGATGCGCCAGTATCTCGACCTCCTGCAGCACGTGCTGGACAACGGCGCCGACCGCGGCGACCGCACCGGCACCGGAACGCGCTCCGTCTTCGGCTACCAGATGCGTTTCGACCTGGCGCGCGGCTTTCCCGTCACCACAACCAAGAAGCTGCATCTCAAGTCGATCATCCATGAGCTTCTGTGGTTCCTGGCCGGCGACACCAACATCAAATATCTCACCGACCATGGCGTCTCGATCTGGGACGAATGGGCCGACGAGAATGGCGATCTCGGCCCGGTCTACGGC
>NZ_RZRA01000346.1:0-5251 GCF_003998945.1 Mesorhizobium sp. M7A.F.Ca.CA.003.01.2.1
GGCCACCTCGTAGTGAACCGCGCCGCAAAAGCATTTTCCGGTGAGCTTGCTCGGCACTCTCTCCTCCATTGCTGTGGTGCGCAGGGGTATGTTCAGATGAGGCCAGGCCGGCCTCACCTGAATATGGGCATATCCTAGTCCAGGTCCGCCACGGCTTCGCCGGCACCGCCTTCGATGCGCTGCGACAACGAGGCTTCCATGAAATCGTCGAGGTCGCCATCGAGCACGCTCGACGGGCTGGTGCTCTCGACGCCGGTGCGGAGATCCTTCACCAACTGATAGGGCTGCAGCACATAGGAGCGGATCTGGTGGCCCCAGCCGATATCGCTCTTCGATGCTTCGGTGGCGTTTGCAACCGCCTCGCGCTTCTTCAGCTCTTCCTCGTAAAGGCGCGAGCGCAGCATCTCCCAGGCCTTGGCCTTGTTCTTGTGCTGCGAACGTTCGGCCTGGCAGGCGACCGCGATGCCAGTGGCCAGATGCGTGATGCGCACCGCCGAATCGGTGGTGTTGACGTGCTGGCCGCCCGAGCCGGACGAGCGATAAGTATCGATGCGGACGTCGGATTCGGAGACGTCGATCTCGATCGTGTCGTCGATGACCGGATAGACCCAGACGCTGGCGAAGGACGTATGCCGGCGCGCATTGCTGTCATAGGGCGAAATACGCACCAGGCGATGAACGCCCGATTCCGTCTTCATCCAGCCATAGGCGTTGTGGCCTTTGATCATCAACGTGGCGGACTTGATGCCGGCCTCTTCGCCGTCATGCATTTCCAGCACTTCGACTTTGAAACGGCGCCGCTCGGCCCAGCGCGTGTACATGCGCAGCAGCATCGAGGCCCAGTCCTGGCTTTCGGTGCCGCCGGCACCGGCATGGATTTCGAGATAGGTGTCGTTGGAGTCTGCTTCACCCGACAGCAGCGTCTCGACCTGGCGGGCCTTCGCTTCGCCTTGCATCGAGCGGATCGCGGCTTCCGCCTCGGCGATCACGCCCTCATCGCGCTCTTCCTCGCCGAGTTCGATCAGGCCGATATTGTCTTCCAGCGCCTGCGTCAGACCTTTCACCGAGGCGATGCCTTCTTCGAGGCTCTGGCGTTCGCGCATCAGCTTCTGCGCTTCCAGCGGCTCGTTCCAGAGGCTGGCGTCCTCGGCGCGCACATTGAGGTATTCAAGCCGCTTTATGGCTTGATCCCAGTCAAAGATGCCTCCTCAGCAGGGTTATCGCCTGCCTGATCTCGTCGACAATATTCTGCGTTTCCGCGCGCATGGCTGGCTGTTCTGTCCTGTTTGCTGAAATCGGTCGGCGCGATACATAGGCACGCCGCCGCCGGCTGTAAAGCAAAATGGGCCGGCCCAAGGCCAGCCCATCCGCCCCTGAAAATCGTCAGTAGAGGCCGCCGCCGCCGGACTGGATAGCCTGATTGGCTTGCGGCGACAGCGCGCCACCGGTGGCATTTGAGCCGTCGGCGCCCATGCCGATCACCCAATAGCTGTCGGCGGGACCGGTGCCCGGCTTGAAGGCTTCGATGATGGTGCCGGGATCGCCCGATGCGGCACGCATGCCGGTCTTGCGATTGATGGCGACCAGGTTCATGCCTTCCGGCACCTTGAAGTCGACATTGGGCGTGCCGTCCAGCGCCACTCGCATGAAGTCCTTGAAGATCGGGGCTGCGAGACCGCCACCGGTGGCGCCATGGCCGAGGCCGCGCGGCGTGTCATAGCCCATGTAGAGGCCGACGACGAGGTTGGGCGTGTAACCGATGAACCAGGCGTCCTTTTCATCGTTGGTCGTTCCGGTCTTGCCGGCGATGTGACGGCCGAGTTCGCCGATGGTGGCGCCGGTGCCGCGCTGCACGACGCCTTCCATCATCGAGGTGATCTGGTAGGCGGTCATCGGGTCGAGCACCTGCTCGGAATTGTCGACCAGCTCCGGCTCCGGCTGGTTCTGCCATTCCTGCGCATTGCAACCCTGGCAGCCACGTTCGTCCTGCTTGAACACCGTCTTGCCGTAGCGGTCCTGGATGCGGTCGATGAGCGACGGTTTGATCGACTTGCCGCCATTGGCCATGATCGAATAGGCCGACACCATGCGCATCACGGTGGTTTCGCCGGAACCCAGCGCCATTGGCAGATAGGGTGCCAGATGGTCGTAGACACCGAAGCGCTCGGCATATTCGACCACCAGCTTCATCCCCATGTCATTGGCAAGCCGCACCGTCATCAGGTTGCGCGACTTCTCGATGCCGGAGCGCAGGGTCGCCGGACCGGCGACGGTGCCGTCATAGTTCTTCGGCGTCCAGCTCGTGTTGCCGCTCTGGATCGTGATCGGCCCGTCCATGATGACCGAGGCCGGCGTATAGCCATTGTCGAGCGCTGCCGAATAGACGATCGGCTTGAACGAGGAGCCCGGCTGGCGCATGGCTTGCGTGGCGCGGTTGAATTCGGACTGCGCATAGGAGAAGCCGCCGACCATGGCCAGCACGCGGCCGGTGTGCGGGTCCATGGCGATCAGGCCGCCTTCCACTTCGGGCACCTGGCGCAGGCTGTAGGTGCCCTCGGCACCATCGTTTTTCTGCACGAAGATGACGTCGCCCGGCTTCAGCACCTCCGCCGGCGACTTGGCCTTGACGGTCTTGCCGGCGACCACATGGCGCATGGCAAAACCCATGTCCTCCTTGCTGATAGTGCCTTCGACGCGCTCCTTGACGATCTCGCCCGACGCCTGCCGTGCGGGCTGCAGGCCGATCGACAGGCCGGTCGCCGAACTGTCGAGCACGACGGCGAGCGACCATTCGGGAACATCCTCCAGTCCCTTGACGGCGCCAAGCGGCACGCCCCAGTCGCCCGAGACATCGATCGATGTCACCGGCCCGCGATAGCCGCGCAGCGTGTCGTATTTCATCAACCCGTTCTGCATCGATTTGCGGGCAATGAGCTGGATCTTCGGATCGAGCGTGGTGCGGACGGAGAGGCCGCCTTCGTAGAGCGCATTCTCGCCGTAGCGGGCGATGATCTGGCGGCGCACCTCTTCGGTGAAGTACTCGCCGGCGAACAGATAGGTGCCGCTGCGCCGCGGCGTCACGCCCAGCGGCTCGGCCTTGGCCTTGTTGCCTTCCTCACGCGTGACATAGCCGTTCTCGACCATCTGATCGATGACCCAGTTGCGGCGCTCGATCGCGCGATCGGCATGCTTGAAAGGGTGATAGTTGTTCGGCCCCTTGGGCAGGGAGGCCAGGTAGGCGGCCTCGGCCACGGACAGTTCGTTGACCGATTTGTCGAAATAGGTCAGCGCCGCGCCGGCGACGCCATAGGCGCCGAAGCCGAAGAAGATTTCGTTGAGGTAGAGCTCGAGAATGCGATCCTTGGGATAGGCCTGCTCGATGCGGAAGGCGAGGATCATCTCCTTGATCTTGCGCTCGTAGGTCTGGTCCGAGGACAACAGGAAGTTCTTCGCCACCTGCTGGGTGATCGTCGAGGCGCCGACCTGGCGCCGGCCCGAGCCGAAATTCTGCAGGTTGACGATGATGGCGCGGCCGAGGCCGGTCACATCGATGCCCGGGTGATTGTAAAAATTCTTGTCTTCCGCCGACAGGAAGGCCGCCTTGACGCGGTCCGGAATGGCCTGGATCGGCAGATACAGGCGCCGTTCGCGCGCATATTCGGCCATCAGCGCGCCGTCGGACGCATGGATGCGGGTGGTCACCGGCGGCTCGTATTTGGCCAGTACCTCGTAGTCGGGCAGATCCTTCGACAAATGGCCGATGTAGATCGCAACGCCCGCCGCGACCAGAAGGGCCAGCGTCGTGCCGATGCCGAAAAAATAGCCAATGAGACGAATCATACCCGCTCCAGTCCTTGGTTCGGGAATTTCCTAAACGAAGCCGCCTTTCACGCAAGCTTTCGAGCCGGTCCCAATCCGTAATCGAAAACCCTTGTCGCCGCCATGTGGACAAAATACGGCAATGCCTGATTTCACGGCTGCTGGCCGGAAATAAAAGCACTGGGTGTTGTCGTCGCGCAACGCCGCCTCTGGTTGCAGGCGTCGCCGGTCATGTCAACCTCCGGTTCCCGATCCGGCCTTGGCCGACGCGAACAGCGCGACGGCGTTGGTTATGCTCTGGGCCGCCTTGCCGCGCCAGTCGGCGTTGAGCAACTGCGCCTCGTCCTTGGCGTTCGAGAGATAACCGAGTTCGACCAGCACCGACGGCACATCGGGTGCCTTGAGCACCTTGAAACCCGCGGAGCGCTGCGGATTGTTGATAAGACCGACGCTGGTCGACAACTGGCCAACCAGCGTGTGGGCGAAACTCATCGAGAAGTTGTGTGTTTCGCGGCGGATCAGGTCGATCAGGATGTCGGTGACTTCCTTGTTGTCGTTCTTGATTTCCATGCCGGCGAACTGGTCGGAGAGGTTCTCACGGTCGGCAAGCGCCTGCGCCTCGGGGTCCGAAGCCTTGTCGGAGACGGTATAGACGGTGGCGCCGCGAATGCCCTTGACGCTGATCGTGTCGGCATGGATCGAAATAAGCAGGTCGGCCTCATGCTGACGGGCAATGCGCACGCGGTCGTCCAGACGCAGGAATTCGTCTGTGTCGCGCGTCATGAACACATCATAATTGCCGACGGCCGCGAGTTTGTCGCGCAGCTCCGTGGCGAAGGCCAGCGTGACGTTTTTTTCGATGGTGCCGTTCAGGCCCTCGGCACCGCCGTCGATGCCGCCATGGCCGGGGTCGATGACGACGGTGAACCGATGGCCCGGATTGGAGACCGGCCCGGTGCCGACCCGCCCTCCCTTGTCGGTCGAAACGGTCGATCCGGTGGTCAGCGCCTGATTGGCAAGTGCGGCATCGAACTCGCGTTCGGATGCCGCCGACATGTCGATGGCAATGCGGTAGCCGGTTCCGTCCTCGTTCTTGAGCACGTCGAGCTTGTCGACGGCAAAGGGTCCCTTGCCGGTGAGGATCAGACGCGAAACGCCCTCGCCGAGTTCGCCCAGGCGCACGCCCTTGACCAGGCCCCGCGCCTTCAAATCCTTGGCATCCACGGCGAATCTCGTATTCGCGAGATCGATGACAAGACGGTTGGGACCACGCAGCAGGAACCATTTGATATCGGGTTCGCGGTCGAAATCCATGACGATGCGCATCTTGGTGGCATCGCCGGCCATCTTGTAGCCTTTTGCCACGAGCGGAGCGTCGGCGGCACTGGCATTTGAGGACAAGACGGATGAGGCCGCCAGCAGCAGCAAGAGG
>NZ_RZRA01000347.1:0-5241 GCF_003998945.1 Mesorhizobium sp. M7A.F.Ca.CA.003.01.2.1
GTTCATCGCCCAGCTCTACGGCCATCCGCTTGCAGTCCCCGACCTCGTGCTCGTCGGCATCATCTCGGCGCTTCTCGCGCTCACCACCGGCGGCATGGGCAGCCTGCTCATCCTGTCGCAGATGTCCATCGTCTGCGGCTACCTGAAGCTTCCCTTCGAGGCGGCGTTCGCTTTGTTCGTCGCGGTGGATGCGGCCGTGGACACGTTCATGACGCTGGCCAGCGTCTGCACCGTCGCGGCGAGCACGGCAATGATCGCTCCCAGCCACAGGGAGGCGACACAGCCTGAAACCGTCTCGGAACAGCTCGAAGCCGAGCCTGCCGGATGATCGACGACAGCATCCGTCCCCAGCTCGGCATTATCGGCGGCCTGGGGCCGCTTGCATCGGCTGACTTCTACTTCAAATTGACCCGGATGACCCAGGCGTTCAGAGACAACGAACATGTGCCTGCCGTGATCCTCAGCGTACCGCAGCTGCCCGACAGGACCGAAGCCATCCTTGCCGGCCATGACGGCCCGCTGGCGCCTTTGAAAGCGGCGGTCGCGACGCTCAATGCGCTCGGCGTCGCCTGCGTCGCGATGCCGTGCAACACCGCCCATCATTGGTACGACCAACTGGCGGCGAATTCGCGCGCGGAAATCATCCATATCGGCGACGCCGTGGTGGCGGAGACGCGTCGTAGCCTGGAGCGGGGCCGGGTTGCTGTTCTCGCCACCCAGGGCACGCTGGTCTCCGGCTTCTATCAGGACAGGATGTCGGCGGCGGGATTTGAGCTCTGCCTTCCCTCGAACACCGAATTTCAGGCGTGCGTCGACAGCGCGATCAGCCTCGTCAAGGCGGGTTCGATCGCGGATGCGGCGGTTGAAACCGAGCGCGCGCTCGACATCGCGCAAGCGGCCGGCGCCGATGCCGCCCTGCTCGGCTGCACCGAACTGTCGGTGGTGGCCGCCAGCCTCAACGACGTGAATGGATTGCTCGTCATCGACAGCAATGCGGCCCTGGCGCGAGCCTGCCTGACGCGATTAGGGTTCGGTACGCAGGAAGCCCGAGGGCTGCCGACCGTATCGCGGCCGCCAGGACATGATTGGCCGATGCGCGGCAGCTTGGCCGTACTGGCGTAACCCGATCTAGACGCTCTCGAGGTATGTCTCGATCTCGAAATCGCTGACATTGAGCGCGAACGTGTTCAGCTCCTGGCGTTTGCAGGCCACAAAGGAGTCGCGCAGGATGGCTGGAAAAATCTCCGCCACATGCGTCCCGCTCTCGAAGGCGGCGATCGCGGATGCCCAGTCCGGCGGCAGCTTTGCCGGCGGAAGTCCCTGGCCGTCTGTGCCGATCGGATCACCTGGCGACAACTGTCTTTCGATGCCGGTCAGCGCGGCGCCCAATATGGCCGCGAGCACCAGATAGGGGTTGGCGTCGGCTCCCGATACGCGGTGCTCGATACGGCGAGCAGCGGTCGGCCCGCCCGGAATGCGGATCGCGACCATGCGATTCTCATAGCCCCAGGCGACCGCGGTTGGCGCATAGGATCTTGGGCGCAGCCTGCGGTACGAATTGAAGTGCGGCGCGAATACCAGCGTGCTCTCGGCCATTGCCGCAAGCAGGCCACCGACTGCATGGCGCATGGTCTCCGAGCCCTGGTCGGTGCCGTCGTCGAAGACGTTGCGCTCTTCACCGTCGACCAGGCTGAAATGAACGTGAAAGCCGTTGCCCGCCCGGTCGCCATAGGGCTTGGCCATGAAGCAGGCGGCAAAGCCGTGCTTGCGGGCAATGCCCTTCACCGTGCGCTTGAACAGCACCGCATCGTCAGCCGCCCGCAACGCGTCCGCGACATGGTTCAGATTGATCTCGAACTGACCGACGCCGTTTTCGGCGATGGCCGTGTCGACGGGAATGCCTTGCGTCCGGCAAGCCTCGTAGACGTCATGGATGAAGGATTCGAAATCGTCGATTTCGTCGATCGACAGCGCCGCGTCGGAATCGAGCCGGCGTCCGGTCACCGGCGAGACAGGGCCGACCGGCCGCTGCGATTGCGGATCGACGAGGTAGAATTCGAGTTCCGTTGCCGCGACCGGGGTCAGGCCCAGGGCCTTGTAGCGATCGAGGATGCGGGCCAGCGCCCGTCGCGGGTCGCCGAGATAGGGCGCGCCGCTTTCGTCGGCAAGCCACAGCGGGACAAGTGCCGTCGGATGCGCCGTCCAGGCCACCGGCAGAATGCCGCGCCCGGTCCATTGGCACAGTCCATCGGCATCGCCGGTCGAGAAAACCAGGCTGTTGCCTTCGATGTCTTCGCCCCAGACATCCAGTCCGATCAGCGAAAAAGGCATGCGCAGCTTGCCTTCCAGCGCCTTTCTTGCCTGCTCGACGGGAATGCGCTTGCCGCGCATGATACCGTTGAGGTCGCACACCGCCGCCCTGAGGCTCTGGATGTCGGTTCTGCTTTCAAGCCAGTTCAAAACGTCCGCAATTGCATCGCTCAATTTAAAACCTCTGGTTTTCGAAGGTGCCGCAGCCTGACCGGCCGCACGTCCCTGGTAAAAATAGCTGGTGAGTTTTAGGAAAACAGACGTGGCTGTCGCCAAGCGCTTTTCCTTATTTTTTCAAGTCACTAGCTGGTATGTCGGGAGGCATTTCAAAACCAATTGCGCGATCTGCGATCGCAACATAGAGGTTGGAGGGCGGAATGCCAAGCACGAGACGGTAAACCAGCGCGCAGCCGCTATCGGCGGGAGCGGCGAGTTCGCTGCGGTAAGATCTGGCGCACGCAGCGCCCGAGCCACGCTGTGCAAAACGGTCATCACAAATCTTGACCTCGCATGCACTTGCACCTCTGGCCGCTGTCTGGCTTTTTGGGGTACCCATCGCAACGGACTGATTCGCGTCATGCCGCTCGATTGCAATATGCCCAAGGCAGTCTGCGGGTGGGTCGTGAAGCGCGCGCAATTGACGAAGGAGAAACAGGCATGGCCGAGTTCAAGAAGCCCGAAATCTCCGAGATGAGACCCAAGATCACCGTTATCGGCGTCGGCGGCGGCGGCAATGCCGTCAACAACATGATCGCCGAGCAGCTTCAGGGTACCGAATTCATCGCCGCCAACACCGACGCGCAGGCGCTGACTATGTCCAAGGCGACGCGGCTGATCCAGCTTGGCGCTCATGTCACCGAAGGGCTGGGCGCCGGATCGCTTCCCGAGATCGGTCGCGCCGCGGCCGAGGAATCGCTCGACGAGATCATGGATCATCTGGCCGGCACGCATATGTGTTTCGTCACCGCCGGAATGGGCGGCGGCACGGGAACCGGTGCGGCTCCAATCATCGCCCAGGCGGCGCGCAAAGCCGGCATCCTGACGGTTGGCGTCGTCACGAAGCCGTTCACCTTTGAAGGCCGGCGCCGCATGCAGATGGCCGAAGAAGGCATCGAGCGGCTGCGCGAGAGCGCCGACACGGTGATCGTCATCCCGAACCAGAACCTGTTCAGGATCGCCGATGCCAAGACCACCTTCGCCGATGCGTTCGTCATTGCCGACCGGGTGCTCTATGCCGGCGTCAGCTGCATCACCGACCTCATCGTCAAGGAAGGCCTGATCAATCTCGACTTCGCCGATGTCAAATCCGTGATGCGCGACATGGGCCGCGCCATGATGGGCACCGGTGAGGCTTCCGGTGAAGGCCGCGCGATGAAGGCGGCCGAAGCCGCGATCGCCAACCCGCTGCTCGACGAAGTGTCGATGAAAGGCGCCAAGGGCGTGCTGGTCTCGATATCGGGCGGCAGGGACATGACCCTGTTTGAAGTCGACGAGGCCGCCACCCGCATTCGCGAAGAGGTCTACGAGGATGCCGACATCATCGTTGGCGCCATCTTCGACAAGGGCATGGAAGGCCGCTTCAGGGTCTCGGTCGTGGCGACGGGCCTCGACCGTGCTTTTGGCGCCGAGGATGCCGACGCCGGCATCGCGCGCGACCACGCCGGTCAGCCGCCGGCGCGCACGCTTCAATAGCGTTCGGTAAACGGGCAGGGCGCTGCCGCGCTCCTGCCCTCGATACCAGCGTTCAGCTCAGCCGAACTTCGGGTCCAGACTGCCCGACTTGTAGCGCTTGGCCATTTCGGCGACCGGCAGCGGCTTGATCTTCTGCGCGTTGCCGGCGGTGCCGAACTGTTCGAAGCGCTCCTTGCAGAGCTTGCGCATGGCGGCCATGGCCGGTGTCAGATACTTGCGCGGGTCGAACTCGCTCGGGTTCTCGGTCAGCACCTTGCGGATCGCGCCGGTCAGCGCCATGCGGTTGTCGGTGTCGATGTTGATCTTGCGCACGCCGTGCTTGATGCCGCGCTGGATCTCCTCGACCGGCACGCCCCAGGTCGGCTTCATCTGGCCGCCATATTTGTTGATGATCTCCTGCAGATCCTCGGGCACCGAGGACGAGCCGTGCATGACCAGGTGCATGTTCGGCAGGCGGCGATGGATCTCCTCGATGACGTTCATGGCCAGCACCGCGCCGTCCGGCTTGCGCGAGAATTTGTAGGCGCCATGGCTGGTGCCCATGGCCACCGCCAGCGCATCGACATGGGTGTCCTTGACGAACTCGACCGCCTGTTCGGGATCGGTCAAAAGCTGGTCGTGGCTGATCGCGCCTTCGACGCCGTGGCCGTCTTCCTGCTCGCCGCCGCCGCTCTCGAGCGAGCCGAGCACGCCGATCTCGCCTTCGACGGACACGCCGCCCCAATGCGCCATGTCGACGACGCGCTTGGTGATGCCGGAATTGTAGGCGTAGTCGGCCGGCGTCTTGCCGTCTTCCTTCAGCGATCCGTCCATCATGACGGAGGTGAAGCCGTACTGGATCGCGGTGACGCAGGTGGCTTCGTTGTTGCCATGGTCGAGATGCATGCAGACCGGAATGTCGGGATGGATTTCGACCAGCGCGTCGATCAGCTTGGCCAGCACCACGTCATTGGCATAGGCGCGCGCGCCGCGGCTAGCCTGCAGGATGACCGGCGACTTGGTCTCCTCGGCGGCCTCCATGATGGCGAGGCCCTGTTCCATGTTGTTCATGTTGAAAGCGGGCACGCCATAGCCGTATTCGGCGGCGTGGTCGAGCAATTGTCTCAGTGTTATGCGAGCCACCCAATAGTCTCCCGTATCTGGTTTCAAGCGCAACGTCGCGGGCCGGCCGGTTTGCCGGTCGGCCCTTGATGCTTCTGGCGGGATTTCAAGGGAACCGCAACCTTCGGAGCGCTTCTC
>NZ_RZRA01000348.1:0-5219 GCF_003998945.1 Mesorhizobium sp. M7A.F.Ca.CA.003.01.2.1
TTTCCGCGCGGGCTGTCGGGCGGCATGCAGCAGCGCGCGGCGATCGTGCGGGCGCTGGCGCTAAAGCCCTCGGTGCTTTTGATGGACGAGCCGTTCGGCGCGCTCGACAGTTTCACCCGCGAGGAGATGAACCGGCTGGTCGAGGAGATCTGGCTCGACACCAAGACAACCATCGTCTTCATCACCCACAGCATCGAGGAAGCGATTTTTCTCTCGGACCGGGTGGTGGTGCTGAGCGCCCGGCCTGGCCGCGTCGCCAAGGAATACCGCGTGCCGTTCCCACGGCCGCGTTCGCTGGAGATCATGGCGACGAAGGAGGTCTTCGACCTCACCAACCGGATCAAGATGGACATTGTCGGCGAACGCACGCGGCCAAAAGCCCCGGAGCGCCCGAGCGCCGAAATCGTGAGGATCAGGCCGTGAGCGGGGGCGATGCCATTCCGGAATTCTCAAAGTCCAAGTCGGGCGCCAAGGCGGGCGACGGCCATGAGGTCAGCCTGACCAACCTTTCCGCCTTCGCCAGCGGCCCCGGCATCAAGTCGGGCAAGGAGGTGGCGGCCATTCTTGTCGTGGCGGTGATCATCATCGGCGGCATCGAACTGGCGCTGCGGCTGTTCCACGTGCCGCTCTATATCATGCCGCCGCCGAGCTCGATCGCTTATGCGCTGTTCGACGAGTTTCCGCTGATCGCGCCGCATCTCGGCTACACGCTGGTCGAGCTGGTGTCCGGCTTCACCATCGGCGCCATCATCGGCCTGGTGCTGGCCGCCGTCATCACCCAATTCCCGTTCGCAGAGAAGATCGTCGCGCCTTACATCCTGCTTCTGGTCACCACGCCGATGCTGGCGCTGGTGCCGCTTCTGATCCTGCGCTTCGGCTTCGGCTACACGCCGCGCATCATCGCGGTGGCACTGGCCGCCGGGCCGATGGTGATGATCAATGCGGCGACAGGCTTTCGCCGCGTCGACAGCGCCAAGATTGCGCTGGCGCGTTCCTATGGCGCCAGCACCCTGCAGATCTTCTGGAAGATCCGTGCGCCGATGGCGCTGCCGATGATCCTGGTCGGGCTGATGATCGGCGCCATCTTCGGCCTGCTGACCGCGGTCGGCGCGGAAATGGTCGGCGGCGGTTTCGGCCTCGGCAACCGGCTGACCACCTATTCGTCGATGATCCAGATGCCGCAGTTCTTCGCAGTGGTGCTGATCCTGTCGACGCTCGGCATCCTGATCTACGTGCTGTTCTTCCTGATCGGCAAGAAATGGGCGAGCTGGGAGGCTTGAACACAGGGATATGACGGCGCCCGGGAGGCGGGCGGCAAGAAACTGACATCAAACAAAAAAGGGGAATGCCATGACCAAAGAGAACTCGATCAACCCGGCGGGGATCAGCCGCCGCTACTTCCTGCAGGTCACCGGCGCCGGGCTGGTGACGGCGACGGCGCTTGGCGCCACCGGCCTGAAGGCCAGGGCCGAACCCTACGGAAAATTCACCTGGATCTCGCCGCGCGGCACGCTCGAAGTGCTCGACGACTATCCCTACTGGGCGGCCAAGAAGGCCGGCTATTTCGACGGGCTGGACACCGACATGCAGCCGGGACCATCGGACGGCACCGCGACGGTGAAGTTCGTCGATGTCGGCCAGGCCGATATGGGCTTCCCGTCGCCCGGCGTGTTCTCCTTCGCCATCCAGAACGGCATGAAGCTGAAGTCGGTGTTCCATATGGGCGCGCGCGACACGTTCAGCATCGCCTTCCGCAAGGGCGAGGGATCGAACGACCTGAAGAAGCTGGAAGGCAAGACCATCCTGCTCGGCTCCGCCGCCTGGCAGTCGATCACCGACCCGCTGCTGGCCGCGCAGGGCGTCGACATCAAGAAGGTGAAATATGTCGAGGCCGGCTGGCCGACCTGGGGAACGGCGCTGGCCGGCGGCCAGGGCGACGCCGCCCTGTCGTGGGAAGGGCTGCGCGCCGAATGGATCGCCAAGGGGCTCGACTTCGAATACTGGCTCGGCGTGCAGAATTCGAAGCTGCCGGCCAACACCTTCGTCGTGCGTGCCGCCGATCTCGAGGATCCCGACCGCAAGGCGTTTTTGGAAAAGTACCTGCGCGGCTGGGCGATGGGCCTCGAATTCGGCTACCAGAATCCACGCGCGGCGGTCGAAGCGGTGTTCGAGCAGTTCCCGACGCTGGCCAAGAATCTCGGGCCGGAGCTCGGCACCACCTCGATCCTGCAGCAGATCAACGTTTTCCGCGGCGACATGGACAAGCGCGGCGGCTGGGGCTCGCACGACATGGCGAGCTGGCAGGGCTTCTTCGACGAAATCCACAAGATCGGCCAGATCACCGCTCCGGTGAAGGCCGAGGATGTCTGCACCAACGATCTGATCGGCCCGGCCAATGATTTCGACAAGGCCAAGGTCAAGGCCGATGCCGACGGCGTCAAGCTGTCGGAAGGTTTTGCCGCGCTCGATGTCGAGAAGATCAAGGCGCATCTGTTCGATTCGGCGGTGAAGTAGGGCTGCGCAACGGGTCATGTCGGCCGCCCTCCATTACCCTGCCTTGGCTCCTTTCCTCTCCCTCCGGAGGGGGGAGAGGTGGCGCCGCGAAGCGGCGACGGAGTGGGGAAAGGCGTTCGTCAAACGCGCAGTCGCCACAAGACAGGCACAATCTGACGAGCAAGAGACCTCAAGCGCGCGGCGAGGGTCTCGACCCCCACTCCGTCGAGCTTCGCTCGACACCTCTCCCCCGATCGACGGGGGAGAGGAAAGGGCCGGGCAATGAGCGGCGGCGCTGACCTGAGGTGATTGTCTCGGATAGACATACGAGCGGCAACCGATCGCCGCGCACAATTCAATCAAAACCTGGGAGATATTCGGTGTCCGACAAGGTAAAAGTGCTGGTGGTGGGTCTCGGCAATATGGGTGCGTCGCATGCCAGCGCCTATCACCGGCTCGACGGTTTCGAGATCGTCGGCATCATGAGCCGGTCGATCAAGAGCAACACGAAGATTCCGGAAGAGTTAGCCGGCTACCCACTCTACGAGGATTTCGACCAGGCGCTGAAGGAAACAAAAGCGGACGCCGTCTCGATCAACAGCTGGCCGAACACCCACGCCGAATACGCGCTGAAGGCAATCGCCGCCAACTGCCATGTGTTCATGGAAAAGCCGCTCGCCACCAACAACGAGGATGCCGAGAAGGTGGTCGCGGCGGCGCGGGCCAAGAACCGCAAGCTGGTGCTCGGCTATATTCTGCGCGTGCATCCGTCGTGGATCAAGTTCATCGAGGTCGGCAAGACGCTCGGCAAGCCGCTGGTGATGCGGCTCAACCTCAACCAGCAGAGCAGCGGCAGCGCCTGGCACTGGCACAAGAACCTGATCGATTCGCTGATCCCGATCGTCGATTGCGGCGTCCACTATGTCGACGTCATGTGCCAGCTGACCGGCGCCAAGCCGGTGCGCGTGCACGGCATCGGCGCCAAGCTCTGGGCGGAAGCCGACAAGCAGAATTACGGCCATCTGCACGTCACCTTCGATGACGGTTCGGTCGGCTGGTACGAGGCGGGCTGGGGCCCGATGATGAGCGAGACGGCCTATTTCGTGAAGGACGTCGTCGGCCCCAAGGGCGCGGTGTCGATCGTCGCCGGCCAGCAGGCAAGCAGTGTTGCCGAGCTGGCAGAGGTTTCGAATTCCGCCGACATCGACCGCCACACCAAGACCGATGCGCTGAAGATCCACTATGCCGCTGTCGACGGCGACAAGAATTTCTCCAAACCCGACGAGATCGTCAGCATGGAGGACGAACCCGGCCACCAGGAACTGTGCGATCGCGAGCAGGCCTTCTTCCTGCGCGCCATCCGCGAGGATCTCGACCTCACCGAGCAGATGGATGCGGCGGTCAACAGCCTGCGCATCGTGCTGGCCGCCGAGCAGAGCATCGCACTGGGACGGACCATCGACCTGGCCTGAAGTCGCGCCAGCCCCCCTCATCCGGCCGCTTCGCGGCCACCTTCTCCCCGTTGGGGAGAAGAGGGTGGCGCTGGCGCTGCAAGTCTCCTCTCCCCTCGGGGAGAGGTCAGCCGAGCGAAGCGGAGGCTGGGTGAGGGGGCCGATGCCCCAATACAGTTCTCCGCAGGAGCAGCATCAACACAAGCTATCCGCCGAAGGAGAGAGATATGGCCGCCGTCACCGACAGTCTGCTGAAAACCTATGCCGAGTCCGACGCGCTGGACCTTGCGGCGCTGGTGAAGCGCGGCGACGTTACCCCGGCGGAGCTGGTGGAAGCGGCGATCACGCTGGTCGAGCGGCTCAACCCGACGCTCAATGCGGTCATCCATCGCCTCTACGACATGGCGCGCGGCCAGGCGCAGACGGTCGACACATCAGCGCCCTTCGCCGGCGTGCCATTCCTGCTCAAGGAGCTGGCCTCGTCCTGGACCGGGGCGCCGAACACCAACTCCTCATTCTACCTGAAAGATGTCGTCGCCGATTTCGACACCGAAGTGGTTCGCCGCATGAAGGCGGCCGGGCTGGTGCTGGTCGGCAAGTCGAACGCCCCAGAAAATGGCTGGTCGATCACCACCGAGCCAAAGCTCTACGGCGCGACGAAGAACCCGTGGAAGGAAGGCATCACGCCCGGCGGCTCCAGCGGCGGAGCGGCCGCGGCGATTGCTTCGCGCATGGTGCCGATCGCCGAAGCCAGCGATGGCGCCGGCTCGATCCGCATCCCGGCCTCCTGCTGCGGCATCGTCGGCCTGAAGCCGTCGCGCGGCCGCGTCAGCCTTGCGCCGTTCGGCGACTATTGGTATGGCGGCGCCTATTTCCTCTGCTGCTCGCGCACGGTGCGCGACACGGCGGCCTATCTCGACGCGGTCGCCGGCGCGCTGCCGGGCGACCCCTACACGCCGCCGGTTCCTGATGGCAGCTGGCTCAGCCTGTCGGCGCGGGCGCCAACGAAGCTGCGCATCGGCTTTTCCGTCACGCCGCCCAACGGCACCGCGATCGATCCGGAGGTGAAGGCGGCGGTGCTGGAGACCGTGGCTGTACTCGAGCGGCTCGGCCACCATGTCGAGGAGCATGACATGCCGCTCGACGCCGATGCTGTGTGGAAGACCTACACCAACATGACCTGCGTGCAGACGGCGGCGACCTTCGACTACCTTGAAACGGTGATGGGGCGGTCGGTGACACCGGGCGATGTCGAGGCGGTGACCCTCGCGCTCA
>NZ_RZRA01000349.1:0-5215 GCF_003998945.1 Mesorhizobium sp. M7A.F.Ca.CA.003.01.2.1
GTCTATGGACGGCTCAAAGTTCCCCAACATGTCCCGCAAAGCCGGCTCGGATGGCCTCATGCGACGTGGCGATATTGTAGAGGATGCACATAGTTTCTAATACCCGTGCCAGATCATTGAGGCGTCAATCAGTTCTTTGACCATAAATCGAACCTTTCACAGTTGGCGCTTGAAATGGCGCTTCAACTGGATCTTACTTGTGACGGGCAGGGTAGGGTAGCCAGTTATGCGTTCAGTTTTGAGAGTTTTAGCTGTTGCGTCAATTATCGCGGCCGCAACATGGTCGGCCAAGGCTCTGGAATACAAGCCGGTATCGTCGTCGGGCGAACTTCCGTTTCTCATCGTCTCCGGTGAATTTGGGGTCAACGAACCTCTGAATGAGTTTAGCCGCGCTGTCACAAGCAGTGGGGCTAGAGTGGTCGTATTCGACTCGCAGGGGGGTAGTATCGGAAGTGCAATGCAACTTGGACGTATGATCCGGGCAGCCGGCCTTGACACGCTTCAAGTCCGGCAGTTGCAGTGCGCGTCGGCTTGCTCCTTGGCTTTCATGGGTGGCGTTCGCCGTGTTGCCGATCCGGGCTCTATTGGTGTTCACCGCTCATCCTTCGCCCCAGAGAGCGGGATGTCTACCGACGAGGCTGTGGCGAACGTTCAAGCCGTAACTGCCGATATCATGTCCTACATGTCCGAGATGGGCGTGGACCCCAAGTTGATGGCCGTAGCATTGAGTTACGACAGGTCTGATATGCGATATCTCTCCGCCAGTGAGATGGCTGAACTGCGCGTAACCAACATTTCCACCACGCCGCCGTCCGTTGACACGTCGCGTGTGTCGCCAATGCCCACTCCGGCCCCGGCTGAAGCCAGCGCAGACGAGCGGCAGCTAGAGAGCGCGGCGGTAGCATTTATCAAGGGGCTCATCGAGCACCATGGCGACAACGCAGATTTGGCGATCGCTCAGGTTCAAAATTCGTATGCTGGCATCGTCGATTATTACGGAAAGCCAACGGACCTAAGCTCGATCATCGCCGACAAGAGAAGCTATTTCCAACGATGGCCGGAACGGGGATACAATCTCCACGACGAGAGCGTCATAGTCACCTGTGCCAATGAGCGATGCATGGTGTCGGGCACTTACGACTGGGTCGTCCGCAGCCTGCCAAGGCACAAGCAGGCAAAAGGTGTGGCGCGGTTCAGCTACACGATTGCGATTGGGCAGATCCCCAAGATCATCGCTGAGACCAGCAAAGTTATGCGCTAGCGCAGTACAACGTCCGCGAGGGGAAGCGACGACTATCTTAGCCAACCGCAGCGAAGGCCTTCTCCGTCGCCTCAGTTGCAACCCTAAGCCGCCCCTCTTCGCCACCGTAGTTGTCCCCAGCGCCGCCCCCTGAGTGGCCCATGATCGACCGCTTGAGCTTCTCGGGGACCCAAGCGATCACCAGCAAGTCCTCCATTCGGTGGCGCAACGAGTGAGCGGCCCCAGGCAGAACCGGACTGGATCAGAGCGAGTTAGCCTTCTCAAGCGCCCGTCTGGCCATCTCAAGTCTTGCCTCGTCGCCACCGTAGTCCTCCCCAACGCTGCCTGAGGAATGGCCCAGAACAATGTCTTGGTCCGACTTCGTGACGCCGGCCAAGCGTAGGCGATCCTTCATGAGGTGGCGAAGCGAGTGGGTGGTAGCCTTCGGGTCCGTTACACAAGCCCGAACGTGCTTTCCCAAAGCAGCAGACGCTGAGGACGCACCCTTGGGCCTGCCGTAGGTTGGGAACAGCATCGCCGCGTTGCCCGCCGCAGCTTTGGCTTCTGTTGCAGCGTCCAATGCGTCCCCGATCAAGGGCACGTTACGGCGCGACACTGCATTCTTAATGCGGCGGTCGTCATGCCACTCGACCGTGATGTGCGGGATGGCATGTTCGAGATGCACGTCTGCGACCCGCAGACCCGAGACCTCGGCGAGGCGACATCCAGTCCCTTTAAGAATGCGCCAGATGTGCTGGAGGTCGGTCTTGGCGTGTGACACAAGGCGGCCCGAGATGGCGGCAGCCTCATCAAGGGTGAAGGGCCGGCGTTTGTCTTTATCAGGCTCTGCCTTGTCCTTGGGCGCGGCCTCCAAGTTCATGAAGGGATTGGTGACCCCGGTGAGGTCAAATTCTCTGATGGCGTGGTTGATCATCGCACGGACCACATTCAAGTAGCGGTCCACGGACGACGCTTTGCGGCCATCGAGCATGTGGTCCCTGACCTCTTTGGCGTCTTCCCGCTTGAGGTTGCTTAGTGTCCTGTCCTTGCCAAGCGCCGCGCTGACGAGCTTGAACACTCGCTCAAGCTCCATCTTCTTTGTTTCGTCGGTGCCAACCTTCTCTTTGAGGTACAGCCTCCTGGCATCTTCCAAGGTCGGGGCATGGCGCTGTTGATTTTGACCAAGGACAAGGGCGTGGATCAGGGCGCGGTCCGCCGACTCTATGCCAACGGGATTGCCTCGGTCGTCCACTGGATATTTCTCAGCAATCTGCTCCGCGATCAGCTCCCGAGCTAGCGCCTCGGGGTCATCCTCGTCCTCTGGACCGGTCCATTCGGGGTCGAGACTGAGCGCGCGAAGGCGTGTGCGGTTCAGCCTATGGTGCTCAAAGTCGGTCAAGGTGGGGGTGCCAACCAAGCTGCCTAGGGTTTGCGCATCGTGCGGCCGCGACCAAAGGCGCAACTGCTGCTCTGCCTGGGCATGCACCTTGGGGTAGGCCTTCAGTGCTTGATGTTCGGTCGCCCCGAGCGGGACCAGGATTTCCAACTTGCCCGCAGCGGCCTGGAGCTTCTTCGGAATTTTCCGCCGATAACGCCAGCCGGCGACGCCTCGTTTCTGTATGTGCTTCACGTCAATCTTCATAGCTCAGTGTACCCCGCAGTGTATCGCGCGGTGTATCTCTGGGGAAGCGGAAACCCTTGTAGTCCTTGGGTTTCAAGACTTTTCTGGATTAAGTGGCTCCCCGGGCCGGAGCCATGTCAAATAGAATATTAGATAAAATCAGTAATTTAACGGGTTTCTGTATCGCAATTTGTATAGCAATATGGTTAGCAAAGTTCGGTCTCTCTCAGGGTTAGATTTTGAATCCAGTTGCAAACTCTATGGGCCTGTTTGAGCCCGTTGGCCTTCCGGATTGGAGGTGGCCCCAGATGCCTGCCTACAATGGCTTCACTCATGAGGAGCGAGTTCGCGGCTGGCAATTGATACACCACTTCACCGACAAGGGCTTGCTGCAAAAGCCCCAGCGTTGCTCGATCTCGGGCTCCACAGAGAGCCTTCAAACCCACTGCGAGAACTACTATTCTCCATGGTCGCCATATCCGATTAGCCGGCCAATTCACACGGCCTTGCATCGCCGGTTCCGGCAACCTGATCCTTGGAACCGGATCGTAGATAGATACGCCGTAACTGGAGAGGAGTGGTTTTGTGCCCTCGCCACGCAGCCATTTGACTTGGCCGCGATGCTACGTGCCCAGCAGGGGGCTCATATCGTCGACGTTTTCCGAAGAGCGCCTTTCCCTCCGAACAATATTGCCGGTGTCCAGCGCAGCTAACACGGCCGGCCACGACCCTATCGCGAAGCGTGGGGTTGGTATGCAAATAGTTTGTGCCTACTAAGATTCACAAGGGTCTAAGAAATTCATCTCATGCACGTTGCTCGCTCGCTGTCAGCGTCAATCCGGCTGTCTTGGAGATCGCGCACCAGCGCAAAGATCTTGGCGGTATCCATGAGTTCAACGAGATTGACGCGGCGCTCGCCGCTTTCGATGTCTGCAAAGAATGGCTGATCGCTGCCGAGGACTTAGGCGACTTTTTTGCCCTTGCTAGCGCCGCTGCAATCATTCTGTGGCATTCGGAGTGAACCGACTCCAGTGATCAACCCGGCGCTTGTCTGAATCAATCCATCCTGTTCATATGGCCCGCGATTCTCGGGTGGGCACCCAATGACCAACTATACACACTATCACAGCAAATATTTCGCCAACCGTATCATGCTGGAGGGCCGATCCGACGAAGCCTTCGCCAAGTCTCTTTCCACCGCTCGCGTCGACATGAAGCCGCATCAGGTCGAAGCCGCACGCTTCGCGCTGCATTCTCCGCTGTCAAAAGGGGTGATCCTTGCCGATGAGGTCGGGCTTGGCAAAACGATCGAAGCCTGTTTGGTCATCGCGCAGAAATGGGCCGAGCGCGCAAGACGCTCGGTTCGTCCGTCGCTGCCATCACCATGTTTCTGGAAAATGTCATTGGCAGGCTTCGGAAGAACCAAGTGGCCGATGAGAGCGTCGTTGAAGACATCGACGACACGGCGGAGGTCGGCGAGGAAATCGCGGACGACGCTATGTTGGCTGCGGAGAATGGTCAGGGCGAAAAAGACGACGAGGGCGACGCATCGTCCGATGCCATCGATCCGAAGAAACTGGCCGCCGAGATAGCAGAGCTTGACGGCTACCTTGCCCTTGCTCGTTCCATCGGCTCTAACTCGAAAGGCGACAAGCTTCTTAGCCAGCTTCCGGGCGTGCTCGACGAAGTGGTCGCGCGTGGCGGCAAGCGAAAAGCTGTCATCTTCACCGAGTCCGTCCGTACACAGCGCTACCTTGCTGAAATCCTGTCGCAGAGCGGGTATGACGGGCAGATCGTGCTGATGAATGGTAGCAACAGCGACAAGGAGAGCCAGAAGGTTTACGCGGCCTGGAAGAAGGAGAAGGAAGGCACGGACGCTGTCTCCGGTTCGAAAAGCGCGGACATGAAGTCGGCCATCGTGAGCGCCTTCAAGTCGGACGACAAGTCGATTCTCATCGCGACGGAATCCGGCGCGGAAGGCATCAACCTGCAATTCTGTTCCCTGATCATCAACTTCGACCTGCCTTGGAATCCCCAGCGCATAGAGCAGCGCATTGGCCGTTGTCATCGTTACGGCCAGAAGATCGACGTAACAGTCGTGAACATGCTGAACCTGAAAAACCAGGCGGAAAAACGGATTCACGATCTTCTAAAATTCAAGTTCAACCTGTTCGACGGCCTGTTCGGGGCGAGCGATCAGGTTCTCGGCTCTATCGAATCTGGCATCGATTTCGAAAGGAAGGTCTTGGCCGTAGTCCAAAGTTGCCGGACAGAAGCGCAGGTAGACGAGGCGTTCAAGAAGCTCGAATCCGAGCTTGAAGAGCAGATCAAAGCCGATATGGCCGAGACCCGCC
>NZ_RZRA01000034.1:0-13455 GCF_003998945.1 Mesorhizobium sp. M7A.F.Ca.CA.003.01.2.1
GGTTGAAGGTGTGCTTGAGGATCGCCAGCCCCGCCATCAGCCGGGTCGGCAGCGGCGGCATGCCGGGGCCGTCCGAATAGACGGCGCCGAAACGCTCCTCCAGCACCGGCCGGTCGATCGCCTGCTTCATGTTGATGATCTGATCGAGCCTGGAGCGGAACAGGTCCTGCTCTCCCGTCTCGCGTGGCTTGGACATTCGCCGTCCCCTCGATTCGCCGCCGCCGAACCGAGTGAATCACGCTCCGCAGCACAAGGGAATCGCAAAACCGAATTGCAGGAAAACAGCGTCCAAATACCGCTAATCCTGCAATTCAAAAGACGCTATCCGCCTCAATCAAAAGGCCAGATCAATGGCTTGCGGATAGTTCACGGTCGACGAGCTGGCGGCCACGCATCAGGCTGGAGATCCATCAGCGTTTACATCGTTTTTCAACGGGCGGCTCAAGCTCCGTGTTGTTGCGCGGCGCGCAGCTTGTCGAACGCCTCTTAGACCGTCGTGTGCCGGAAGAGGATATCCTCTGGAATTTCGGCATCGACATTCCGACATCACACATCCGTGATAAAGGCGTTTGCGGCTCGACGGGACCCTCCAACCCGAGGTCGCGAACAGAACCTGAATGACTGCCTCGTTTGCTATATGCGAATTGTCCGTGGGCGCCGCCAGGAGCTGGAACCGGCCAATCGACTTTAATTCTGGCTAGCTGTGCCCAGAATCGAGAAAAACGCCGGATTCATGCAGGCACAGCGGCCAATTTGCAGGAACCACCCCCCTGGGCACTGCTACTTATCTGGAATGAGGGGACTGTGGAGCTTCCGTCAAAAGGAAGCCAGATGTTCCGGGTTGAGGCCGTAGATCATCGTGGTCGTGTGAACATGAAGTGATGATAAAGCCGGCAAACAGGGAGGATAAAATGAGCCAATACTCATATAATCGTCGTGCGCTTATGAAGGCAATGCTGGCGATTTCGGCGACCCCTTGGGGGATTAACTCGAGGGCGTTCGCCTCGTCGTGCGACGATCGCATCCTGCGAATCGGCGGACTGGGTGGAGGCCCTGATTCGATGAACCCCTTCGCCACTTGGGGCTCCTTTTGGCCCTTGGCTATTTGCTATGATTTCTTGGTCTGCATAGACGCCCAGCGATACGACGATCGAAAGGGCTTTGCCCAATCTTGGTCCGTCGCCGACGACAACCTCACTTGGACCTTCAAGATCTGGCCCGGCATGAAGTGGTCGGACGGCCAGCCTGCTACCGCTAGGGACGCGGCGTTCACTTATAGTTATTTGCACGATTCCATAGGCAAGCCCGACGAGCTAAACGTCGGGTGGAACAGCACCAGCGGTCTTGAGAACGTCGAGTCCATCAAAGCGTTCGACGACGAGACTTTGCAGATCGTGACCAAGTTCCCCGCGACCTGGCCAATAGACAATATCATAATGATCGTTCCCGAGCACATTTGGAAGGACATCAGCTATGCTGACGCACGCGTAACCTTCCGCAACGATCCGCCTTTGGTGGGTACGGGACCTATGATCGTTTCGGAGTTTCACCAGGGCCAGTTTACACGCCTGACGCCGAACCCCTATTTCCGTACGGGGAAGCCCCAAATCGCGGGGGTGATCCTGCGGTCCTTCGATGCCGCCGATCCGATTGCGCAAGGTCTTAAGAGCGGGGAACTCGATTATGGCAACTACCTGACGTCCGCCCAGTGGGCTGATCTCTCGAAGGATCCCGACATTGTAGTCGGTGAATCCCGCATAGCTCAGAAAACCTATCTCGCCTTCAACACCGCTTCGGGAGATGGCGCAGGTAGCACCAAGGCTCTGCAGGATCCGGCGTTTCGCGATGCGCTCGGCTACGCGATCGATCAGAAGGCCATCGTCGATCGAGCCATGCGCGGACACGCCGACCCTGGTGTCGGACTCGCAATGCCGGTGGCGGCCGATTACTATTCAGATCTGAACGACATCAGGCGCCACTTCGATCTCGCCGAAGCCAACCGCCGGCTTGACGCCGCAGGGTACCGGGACACGAACGGCGATGGCATTCGGGAGGACAAGGACGGGAAGAGTTTCCAGCTAGAGCTGGTGTCTGGACCTTCAGCAAATATAGAGATGCCGGTCGCGGCAGTGCAGTTTATCGCTGGCTGGTTGGAGCAAATCGGTATCCCTGTATCGGTGACTCGGCTCGACTCCGGTGCGCTGAGCGCCCGCGCCGCAGCTCCGGCGAAAGGCGGCGGAGGGTGGGATCTGCTCATTTCCGATACCTGGCAAGGCCCAACACCTAAAGACCTGCTCATCTTCGGCAGCAGCAATTCCATCGGCATCAAGAACAAGGCGTACTGGACGAATGCGGAGTTCGACAAACTGTTCGCGGAGGTGCAGGTCACCGTTGACCTCAAGAAAAACCAAAAGCTGGTCGACCAGGCAGCGCGACTAATTTATACTGAAGCGCCTTACATCGTACTATGTTACCCCACCCTGCTCGAAGCCCACCGGAGGGATTGCTTCGAGGGTTGGGGAAAGCAAGGCATCATGTCGATGGACAGCTACTTCCCATTCGATCGCTTGAAGCCGGTGCCCGCGCCGTGAACGGAGGGGGAGGGAGCCGTCACATCCTGCGCATCATCGTCAGGGCCTCTATAACCCTCCTGATGGTGGCAGTCCTGAACTTCATCCTATTCCGAGTTATTCCAGGTGACCCTGCATCTCTTTTGCTTGGCGGGGCGCGCGTCAGCGTCACCGCCGAGCAGATTGAGGCGCAGAACCAACGTTGGGGCCTTGACCGGCCGCTGTTCCCGGACCAGGCGGTCGACTACCTGTCGGCAACACTCCGCGGCGATTTCGGCTACAGCTTCAAGTTCAGGGGCAGGCATGTCGCAGACCTGATAGCGGAACGCCTGCCGGACACCATAGTCCTAGTCGGGGTTGCTCAGATAATGGCAATCGTTATTGGGGTGATGCTTGGGATCTACGCAGGCTGGCGCCGGGGAGGAGCCGGCGACCGTATCGCAACCGGAGCCTCTCTGGCGCTCTATTCTACGCCGGCTTTCTGGCTCGGCATGATCCTGGTGGTAATCTTCAGCACGGCATTGGGTTGGCTCCCGGGCTATGGTGCATACTCGCCCGGCCTGATCACGGGCTCTCTTGGTTCGTTCCTCGACTACCTGCAACATCTCACGCTTCCCGCCACTGCGGTGGCGCTTGGGCTAATCGGCCAGTACGTCGTCGTCGCTCGTGCCGCAATGAGTGACGTACTCACCGAGGATTACATGGTAACCGCACGGGCGAAAGGGCTGACCAACGGTCAAATGCTGATGCGTCATGCATTTCGCAATGCAATGCTACCGGTCGTGACCTTGATCACCCTCAATATTGGCTATGTGGTCGCCGGGGCCATCACTGTCGAAGCCGTTTTCGCCTGGCCGGGTATCGGCGGGCTGACGGTGGAAGCACTCAACGCACGGGACTACCCAGTCCTTCAAGGCATATTCCTGTTGCTTGGCGTTTCAATTGTTCTCGCAAACCTCGTAGCCGATCTTGCCTACAGCCTTCTAGATCCGAGGGTCCGACAATGAGCGACAATATTGTTCGATATTGCCCGCGAGGCCGGGCGCGCGCAATAAAAGGCTTTCTGCGTCAATTTCTCAGCTATGGCGGTGCTCAGGTGGGCCTCGTATGTCTGGTATTCTTTCTTGTTGTGGGAGCGGTCCCCAATATTCTGGCGGGACCGCTCCAGACTGCGATCAATGCAACTGGCGATTTCCTCGCACCCCCATCAGGCGAGCATCTGCTCGGCACGGACGAAATCGGGCGGGACGTGCTCAATCTGGTCCTCCATGGTGCCCGGATCTCGCTTACGATTGCGCTACTCGCGACTGTGATCAGCCTCGTCGTTGGGACTACAATCGGTACGACCGCTGGCTACTATGGTGGCAGGGTCGACGTCTGGCTGATGCGCTTGACAGACTTCTTTTTTGTCATGCCGTCCTTCGTGCTGGCGCTGGTCATTACACCCGTGGTTCTCGAGGTGATGGGGCGCGGTGGAGAAATCCTGGGCTTCCGTCCTTCTCTTTTCGTGATCATTGTCGTTATAGGCATGACAAGCTGGTCCTTTGTTGCACGTATCGTCCGGAGTCAGACACTGTCGCTTAAGGAGCGACCATTCATTGATCGTGCGCGCGTTGCGGGTAGCAGTAATTTCGGCATCATGGTGCGGCACATCCTCCCCAATCTCGTGCCGCAAATCGCAGCCAATGGTGCGCTGGTGGTCGCCAGCGCAATCTATGTCGAGACATCGCTCTCATTCCTTGGACTCGGGGACCCGTTGCAGCCTTCATGGGGCACTTTGCTTTCGCTCGCTCAGCGCGCCGGCGCGGCCAGTGCTGGAGCCTGGTGGTACCTCGGCGCCCCAGGACTGTGCGTACTCACGGTTTCGCTTAGCTTCGTCCTGATTGGCAGTGCCCTTGACGACACGTTCAATCCACGGCGGAGGGTGATCCCATGACCAGCTCCTCCCAGGACAAAACACCGCTTCTGGAAATAGACCGGCTCTCTGTCGATTATGGGCTCAAGGGCGTTTCATTGCGAGCAATCGACGGCGTAAGCTTCGCGCTCCGAGCCGGA
Organism: Mesorhizobium sp. M7A.F.Ca.CA.003.01.2.1; assembly: GCF_003998945.1. NCBI lineage: Bacteria > Pseudomonadati > Pseudomonadota > Alphaproteobacteria > Hyphomicrobiales > Phyllobacteriaceae > Mesorhizobium > Mesorhizobium sp. M7A.F.Ca.CA.003.01.2.1. Next base: position 4,626 of record NZ_RZRA01000034.1, read on the forward strand.
GAGGCCGTGGGCCTCGTCGGAGAATCGGGCAGTGGCAAGACCACGACCGCGATGGCGATCGCTGGTCTACTATCACCCAACGCGCGGGTCAGCGGCGGCCAAGTGCGCTATCGTGGCAACCGACTGCCGATCGACGATGATGCGGCGATGCGGCCACATCGCTGGAGCGAAACGTCCGTTGTCTTCCAGGGCGCGATGAACGCACTTAATCCTGTTCACCGCATTATCAAGCAGATCGCCGAGCCATGCATGCTGAAGCTCGGCATGTCGCGGGGCGAGGCGACCAAGCGGGGAAGTGAGTTGCTTCAACTGGTCGGCATCCCGGCGGATCGTGGTTCCGCCTACCCTCACGAGTTGTCGGGCGGAATGCGACAAAGGGTGATGATTGCCATGGCGCTCGCGTGTCGACCTTCGATTATCATTGGTGACGAGCCCACCACAGCGCTCGACGTCATCACTCAGGCTCAGATCCTTAACCTGCTAGGCGACTTGCGATCGCAGTTGAGCCTCGCCCTGATTTTGATCACCCACGACCTTTCTGTGGTGGCTAAGTGTTGTGATCGCGTAATGATCATGTACGCGGGCCGCATCGTCGAGGATGGCACTGTCGCCGAGATTTTCGCCCAGCCCAAACATCCCTACACCCGACAGCTGATCGAATCGATCCCGAACCCAGCGAGCGGCAAAAAGATGATCCGGCCAATACCGGGTGATCCTCCCAACTTGGTGAATCGACCCTCGGGCTGCGCTTTCCATCCGCGTTGCCCGTCGGTCATGGGGGGGTGCGCGACCGAAGTCCCCAGCCTCAATAAGTTCGGGCGGGGACGTGTCGCCTGTCACCTTCACCGGTCCTTGACGCAAGAAGACAAGGTCGCTGTTCATGCCTGACACTGCCGGCATCCTGCGTCTCGAGAGCCTGCAAGTTCATTTTCCTATCCAGGGCGGTCTGTTCGACCGTGTCCTGGGCCGATCTGTCGGCGCCATGCGCGCGGTAGACGGGATCGACCTCAACGTCGGGCGGGGCGAGATCGTCGCCCTGGTCGGCGAATCGGGAAGCGGCAAGACCACTGTGGGCCGCGTCATCACCAAGCTTGCCAAGCCGACTGGCGGCAGAATGCTGTTCGAAGGCCGCGACATGAGGTCGGTAGAGGGCTTCTCGGCTCTACGTCCGTACCGGCGTCGCGTGCAAATGATCTTCCAGGACGCTTATCAGGCCCTCAATCCGCGACACACCGTGTTCGACATCGTGGCGGAGCCGTTGCAGTCCCTGCGGCTGGTCGGTAACGCCACTCAACTCGCCGACCGGGTGAGTGAAGCGCTTGCGGCCGCTGGGCTCAATCCTCCCGGCGATTTCTTCGCCCGCTTCCCGCACGAGCTATCCGGCGGGCAGCGCCAGCGCGTCGTGATTGCAGGAGCGCTTGCCGTCCGGCCGGAACTCATCGTTGCTGATGAACCTGTATCGATGCTCGATGTCTCGATACGCGCTCAGATTCTTCAGGTCCTGGTTGACTTGCGCGACAGGCACAACATGGCGCTGCTGTTCATCACCCACGATTTGCCCCTTGCCTGGCTGATCGCCGACCGGATTGCGGTCTTGTATCTTGGAAAATTGGTCGAGATTGGTAGCGCCGACGAGATCACATTCAACCCTCGCCATCCGTATACCGTCGCCTTGCGCAACGCCACACCGCAGATTGGCGGCAACGCAGGTCGCGCCGAGTTGCCGGCCCTGCAGGGCGAGGTTCCAAGTGCCGCGCGCGTGCCGAAGGGCTGCCGTTTCCATCCTCGTTGCCCGCTTGCCTTCGACCGTTGCAAAGCTGAGGAGCCGCCGGCGATCGAAGTTGGACCACAGCACCTGTCAGCCTGCTGGCTCGCTAAGTGAAAGGCATGCAATCAGCGCCACCCCAATGAGCGTATTCCATCTGGTATTGCACAGGCAGGTGGGCTGGAACACCACCGTGCAGATAGAATGCTGAGACCCGTCGAAATTGGCCACTCCATCTTGAATCAGTCTCAATGTCTGGGAGGCACTCTGAAGTGTGTAATGAACTAGGCCCGATTAAACCGCCAACGCCGCGATACGAAGTGGTTTTGCAGACCGGCTTGCGCGTTCCAATGCGGGACGGCGTTGAGCTCGCCACGGACCTGTATCGGCCTATTGGTTACACTGGGGAACTCGGGTCAATCCTTATCCGAACTCCATACGGTAAGACGCCCTATCGCTGTCCGGTTGAGCCTCGCCACAAAGTGGCAAGAATGTTTGCTGGACAAGGGTTCGCTGTACTTGTGCAGGAGCGTCGTGGCGTCTTCGATTCCGGCGGCGTATTCACGCTCAGGGAACATATAGGGGACGACGGTTATGACACGCTGTCCTGGATTTCGCAGCAGCCATGGTCGAATGGACGCGTGGGCACATATGGGTGCTCGGCGCTTGGTATCGCGCAGGTTTTGCTGGCGCAGTTGTGCCATCCAGCCCACCGATGCGCAATTGCGCAGGGATCGGGCGGCGCGAACGGCTCTGCCGGAGGGCGATATCGCAACGGGGATCTCCGTCTCGGCGGTGCGGTGGAGGTTGCCGCGTTTGTCCCCTGGTTCCACCAAACCGCAGCGAAGGACCGGTCCCGAGTGCAACCGAAAAGCGATGAGGAGTATCAGCGGGCTTTCGCGTCGCTGCCGCTCGTCAACATGCTTAAGAGCCTTGGGGGACCGCCGACTGACTGGGAGGACTGGGTCTCGCGTGACCCAGGCGATCCCTGGGGGGATCGGAATGGGATGCTTAGCGAGGACTCGACCATCGACGTCCCAGCCCTGTTCGTGAACTCGTGGTACGACGTGGGGGCTGCCGACGCGCTTCACCAGCAGCGCGTTTTTAGTGCTCGCGGATTGAGCCCGGCGGCACGCGATCACCAACATATCATTCTGTCGCCAGCCACGCATTGTGGCACCGAGAGTCTCAAAGCCCCGACGGTTATCGGCGAGCGCGAGCTGGGCGACGCGCGCCTGGATTGCTGGCAGATCTACCTGGACTGGTTCGACTGCTGGCTGAACGACAAGCCCGACCGGATCGAGGGAATGCCCCGCGTCCAGTACTACGTGATGGGTCGCAACGAGTGGCGTGCCGCGTCAGAATGGCCCCCTCTTGGTGTGGAACTGCAGCACTGGTTCCTCCGCAGCGGCGGGAATGCCGCGACCCGTCTAGGCGACGGGACTCTTGATGTAGAGCCTCCGAGTGCCGACGAGCCGGCTGACACGTTTACCTACGACCCTGGGGATCCGGCGCCGTTCTTGGGGATGGACGGCGGGAAGTCAAGTGGAACTACTATAGGACCCCGCGATTACCAGGACGTCCAGCTTCGTCCAGACGTCCTCTGCTTCACTTCACCGCCCCTCACAGAGGGCATGGAGGTTACCGGATTTGTCCGGGCGGTCCTCTTCGTCTCTTCTTCGGCCCCGGACACGGACTTCGTGGCCAGACTGTTGGACGTACATCCCGATGGCCGTGCGATTGACGTGGTGGACGGGATACTGCGCGTCCGCTATCGCGAGGGCTTTGATCGGGCTGTTTTCATGGAACCGAGCGTTATATGCAAAATCGAGATTGATCTCGACGCCACAAGTAATTGGTTTCCGGCCGGCCATCAAATTCGCCTGGAAATCACTAGTTCGGCCTTCCCGCGGTTCGACCGCAACCTGAATACGGGAGGTAACAACTGGGACGAAACTGAATGGGTAGTGGCTCGGAACACGATTCATCACTGCGAGCAGTTCCCCTCCCACGTACTGCTTCCTGTGATGACAGCGATGGGGTCCCATGCCGGCAAGGCGAATTTGAACAGCATCGCTAGGTGTTTAGATTGTGGTATTCGGCTTTGCCCCCCGCCTTGAACGGGTTGTTTTGAAGTGCTGCGCTTCGAGATGATGACAAAACGTGGTCTGTGTGAACAGCCACAAGCATCAGGAAAGGAAGCGCAGCATGAAAAATTATGCCGGACTGGACGTCTCCGTGAAAGAGACCACCGTTTGCATCGTGAGAAGGGCGCCGAATTTGCCGAGAGATGAAGGTTGCTAGTCATCCGGACGATCTTGCTGACGCATTGAAGAACCCCGCATGGAATCTCGCCCGGATCAGGCTTGAAGCCGGCCCCTTATCCCAATGGTTGGTCTGGCGGCAGCCGGACTACGTGACCTGTATCGAGCCCCGTCATTCCAAGGCGTTCTCAAGGCACAGGTCAACAAGACCGACCGCAACCATGCTCGCGGCATCGCGCAGATATGCGGGTTAACCTGTTCCGGCCCGTGCATGTCAAGAGTAAGCGGTATTCTCGGGCCACGGCCTTGAGCTCGAGCTTGTTGATGTAGACCCAAGGCAGGAGATCGTCGATCTGGCTGTTGGGGTGGCCGTTGACGATCCTGGTGAGGACATCGGCGAGATAAGCCGAGCGGTTCGACACCATTGAGCTTGCAGGTTTCGATCAGCGAGGCGATGACTGCCCAGTGTTCGGCGCCGCCGTCAGAGCCTGCGAAGAGCGCGTTCTTGCGGTTGAGCGCGAAGACTGATTCATTATGCACCCCCTCTTCAAATGGCGGGAAACAGCGATTTCTGATTATCGTCGTTGATGATACGCGGAGATTTGCGCGCCAAATCGGCCTTGATCCGTTCATCTTCAAGGTCGCTGGCGCGGATCTGGTAGGGCGCGCCGCGCATGACCTGCTCGGCTGGTAATATGCCGTCCCTGACGAACCGGCGGATTTTGACGTGCGACACGCCAAGCTTCGCGGCCGCGTCCGACATGGTAAGCCACTCGCCGTTCTTGTCGGAAGACCGATAGCCGCTGATCTTGTGCACCGTGCGCAGGGATTGGACGCGTCGCGCCGTCCAGGTCTTTCCCTGACCCGTCTTCATGCCCATGCGGTTGAGTGTGGCGGCGATTTCGGCATCCGACCATCGCGTTGCCATGGATCGCATGACCGCCAGAGCCTCCTCAGGCGTACTCTGGCCATGCTCTCCGGATTTGGACTTGCGAACCCTTACCTGGGAATGCTGGCCCCCATGCCAATGGATGGTCAGGATCACATCGCGCGCGTCGTCATCGACGTCCGCCACAATGTCCTTGATGAGCGCGCGCAGCAGTTGCTGACGGAACCGCATATCGACACCCGGCGCATTCCAGGCGGCTTCGAGATCCTGGGCGAGGCCGGTGAAGTCAGGGATCGCGTCGACAGGCTCCATACGCTGGACTTCACTGAGCCGGGCCTCGCAGGTCTCCACGCGCCTGAGCCTAGCTTCCCAGTTCCTCTCGAGCTGGGCCGCTATAAGCCGGTTCTCCGGGTCGCAGGCGGCGTAGCGGCGCTCGGCGAGCGATGCCTCATAGCGTGCCTGCTGCAGGTCCATCTCGATCATCTGCCGCCGCCTGGCTTCGCTCTCCAGCTGCATCTGTTCAGCCTCCAACGCCGCCTCGATCGCCATCGGCGCAACCGCCTCCAAGGCTTCGCGGGCCACCGCCGCATCGGTGCGAAAGCCGTTGAACGACATGCATCGCGCCTGCGCCATCATGGTGTTCTCGCAACGATAGACCGGGTAACCTTGGCCACGTCCGGCATACGTGACAACCAGTCTTCGCCCGCATCGACCACAGGAGAGAAGACCCGGGAGCAACGCGCGACCGCCGCGGCCCGACTTGACGCCGCCGGCTTTGCCATAGGCGTTGGCGGCGAGAAGTTCCTGGTTCCGTTCGTACTCGCTCCATCCGATATAGCCTTCGTGATGCTCCTTGAGCACCACCGCCCAATCGCTGGCCGGCTTGTAATGACCATAGCTCTTGCGGACGCGGCCATCCACGATCTCGGTGCGCTTCTCGCTCTTACCATAGACATAAGCGCCGGCGTAGAACGGGTTCTTCAGGACGGAGATCACGTTGCGGTAGCGGACCGGAACCCAGGCGAAGGACACCATCTTCTTGCCGTCGGAGGGTCTGGGGAAATGCACGCCATCGTCGATCATCGAGATCAGGACCTGGCGGGCACTGCCGAGTTCGCGGAAACGCGCGAATATCAGGCGAATGGTCTCCTGCAGGCGTATATCGGGATCGAACCCGAGACCGTAATCCCGGTGCCAGACGTAGCCGAAGGGCACAGAGATGCGCAGTTCGCCGCGCTGTGCCTTGGCGCGGTCAGCTTCGTACATGCGAGCACGCAGCACCCCGAGTTCGAACTCGCTTATGCTCCCCTTCATGCCGAGCAGCAGGCGATCGTTCGGCAGTCCCGGATCGTAGACTCCGTCCAGATCGATCACCCGTGCATCGACTTCGCCGCACAACTCGAGCAGCCGATGCCAGTCCGGTCCGTTGCGAGACAGGCGGGACGCCTCCAGGCAAAGCACAGCGCCCACATGACCGGTGCACAGATCGTCGACCAGGCGTTCGAAACCGGGACGTTCCACAGCTCCACTTGCGGTGCGTCCCAAGTCCTCGTCGATCACCTCAACCTTGCGGAATCCCCAGCGCCGCGCGACGTCGACCAGCTCATATTGCCGACGCTGGCTCTCAAGATTGAGCTGCACTTGCGCCTGCGTGGACTGACGTACATAGACAACGGCCTTGCGCTTGAGGATGGTGGCCGGAATCAGATTACGGCTCGTCATCGCGGCTCTCCTCCGTCACGATACCGGCGGCGGCCATCAGCACATTGGCGAGCCGGGCGATCACGATCGTTCGTTGCGCTGCGCTCAGCCCGACTAGCTTGTGCGAGTCGAGCGCATGCTGAGCTGGCGAACGATCACGAGAGATCGTGTCGGTGGCGGCAAGGTTCTCATTTTGAGTCTCCCCGATGATGAAACCATCCGGAGAGCCTCGCCGGAAACGGCGCTGGATCAAGAGCTTGTTCAGTTCAAGCAGTGCAGCAAGCGACGCGCGCGGGGAGCCCAGATCCATTGCTGCGCACGGGACTTCGACCTCCTGCCCAACATGGGCAGAATGACCCCGAGATTGCGATCGGACGGATCGAGCGTTCGACGGTGTTGCTGTCGATCTCGATGCGGCCGTCGTCAAGGAAGTGCGAGAGGCCTTCCCAGCGTGAGAGCGTGTAGCGGATTGCCTCTGCGAGCTTGGTCTTCTGACTGATCAGGCCGAGCTTCTCACGCAGCCAGGGTTCGAGATCGGCGACGATGGCGCGGCTTTTGTCCTGACGCATCGCGCGGCGCTCGTTGGCCGATCGGCCACGGATGTCATCCTCGATCTTGTAGAGTTCGGCGATCCGTCTCAGCGCGTCACTGGCGATCGGCGCGGGACCGGCTGCTGCCAGTTCATAAAAGCGCCGACGGACATGCGCCCAGCAGAAGGCGAGCGTGACGCCGCTTTTGTCGGCCAGCACGCGATAGCCGCCATAGCCGTCGACCTGCAAGATTCCGGTGAAGCCTGCGAGATGAGCGATCGGACGCTCGGCCTTTCGGTCCGGCGCATAGACATAGGCGACGCCCGGCGGGTCGCTCCCCTCCCATCGTCGGTCATCGCGGGCATAGGCCCAGAGTTGACCTGTCTTAGTCTTGCCGCGGCCGGGATCGAGCACCGGCGCGGTCGTCTCGTCGGCGAAGAGTTTTGCCGAGGACTTCAGCTTGCCAAGCAGCCGCTCATGCACCGGACGCAGGTGCCAGGCGGCGCGGCCGACCCAGTCGGCGAGCGTAGAGCGATCGAGATTGATACCCTGCCGGGCGTAGATTTGCGCCTGACGATAGAGCGGAAGGTGATCGGCATATTTTGAGACCAGCACCTGGGCGACCGTTGCCTCGGTCGGAAGACCACCCTCGATCAGCCGGGCCGGCGCCGGAAGCCTGAACCACGACGTCCTCGCAGGCGCGGCAGGCATATTTGGGCCGGCGCACGACGATTACACGCAGCTGCGCCGGAACGATGTCGAGCCGCTCGCTCACGTCCTCGCCGATCCGATGCAAGCCATTGCGGCAGCATGGGCAGGCATGGTCCTCGATGTCGACGACCATCTCCACGCGCGGCAGATGGGGTGGCAGCGCGCCCCGGTTGGCCCGGCGCCTCGTGGCCTTTGCTTGCCGCTCGGCGGGAGCAGATTGCTCCTTCTCTTCCTCACCGGCGGCCTCGATCTGCTCCGCCTCTTCGAGCCCCAGCAGCAATTGATCCTCGGGGAGCGTCTCGGCACGCCGGCCGAAGCGGTGACGCTGCAATTCCTTGATGATCTGAATCAGACGGGCATTCTCGACGTCGTGCGCCAGGACCATCGCCTTCAGCGCGTCCGGATCGTCGGGAAGCTGGTCAGCCGTCATCGCCATGAACGGATCAGACCATATTCGCCGACAGCCCGCGACAGCGGAATCTAGGCTGATTCACTTCGTCGCGGGTCAGCCCGCCTGGGCTGGCACGCGGGTCCGGCGCGCCTCATGGACTCGCCGCCAGTCGAGACCTTCGAGTAGCGCCGAGAGCTGCGCGGCCGTCAGCCGCATCATGCCGTCATGCACTTTCGGCCAGCGGAACTCCCCATCCTCCAAACGCTTAGCAGGCAAACCCCGGTGCCATCCCAGAAGATCAGCTTGATCCGGTCAGTCCGCTTCGCCCGGAAGACGTAGACGGCCCCGCTGAACGGATCGGCCCCCATTGTCTCTCGCACCAGCGCCGCCAATCCCTCCGCACCCTTGCGGAAGTCGACGGGCTTCGTCGCCACCATGACCTTGACCGCACCCGTCGGCCCGATCACGACGTCGCCTTCAGCGCGCGGATCACTGCGGCCACCGTCTTGGTATCGGCGCCCCGGCCGACGCGCATCGCGATGCCGTCGATCTCAAGCTCGATCATGCCGGCATCTCGGG
>NZ_RZRA01000350.1:0-5212 GCF_003998945.1 Mesorhizobium sp. M7A.F.Ca.CA.003.01.2.1
GATATAGGAGCCCGAATTCGGGTTGCGGTAGAGATTCTTGGCGGCCGGGATCAGGTCGCGCAAGGCATCGATTTCTTCCGGCTCGGTCTCGCGGCCCCGGAACAGCACCTCGGCGAATTCCTCCAGCGTGAACATCCAGAACGGAAGATCCAAGGTTTTGGAATCGACCCTGACGCAGTATTCGGGCAGCGATGCCGCGAACTCGTTGTGCGGGTCGAGGATCAGGATGCGCAGATCCGGCCGTGCCGCGATCGACTTGCGCAGCAGCAGCGAAACGGCGGTGGATTTGCCGACGCCGGTCGTGCCGACAATGGCGAAGTGACGCGCCAGCGTATCGTCGATAGCGATGTTGGCGGCGATCGTCTCGTCCTGCGCGAGCGTGCCGATCGTGATCGAATGACGCCCGGCAAGGTCATAGACCGCCTGCAGGTCGCGGGTGCGGATGCGATGCGCAACGGCGCCGATATGCGGATAGGTGGTGATGCCGCGGTCGAAGACCGGTCTGGCGCCGGGCTCCGCACCGTCACGGACTTCGCCGATCAACTCGATGCTGACCTCGATGGCGTTCTGGCCCTCATTGCTCCAGGCGCGGTCCGACTTGCCGATCGCGTAGACAAGGCCGACGGTTCGCGTCGATCCGAGATTGATGGAAATCATCTTGCCGACTGTCCACAGGCCGGTCACCGCGCCGTCGGCATCGTCCGCATAGGCGCTGATGGTGGCGCGAGCGCCGTCGCATTGCACGACATTGCCGAGGATGCGCTTGTCGTTCTGCTCGGTCTGGCGGCGCTCCTGCGAGGTCGGTTCCCCCACGGAGGCTTCGCGTTCGACATACATGGACAGGCCAATCCCCATTTCCCTGGAGAGTCGATCCTACCCGAATGGGGTTAAGGCCCGATGAGGTCGGATGGTGTAGAGAGCATTAAGGGGCCTGTGAAAATTGTCGCAAGGCGGCTCTTCTCCGGCGTCAATATTTCACTATAATAGACATATGGATGATATAGCGAACGAAATTTCCTCGACGATAGGCCGCAGGATACACGCCGAAAGGGTCATGCGTGACTGGTCCCTGGCCGAACTGGCGGAGCATTCCGGCGTCTCGAAGGCGATGCTCAGCACGATCGAGCGAGGCAAGACCAGCCCGACGGCGGCGCTTCTGGTGCGCATCGCGTCGGCCTTCGGCATGACGCTGTCGACCTTGATCGCGCGCGCCGAGCTGCAGGGCGGCGGGCTGCTGCGCGAGGCCGACCAGCCGGTATGGCGCGATCCCGATACCGGCTATGTCAGGCGGCATCTTTCGCCGGCTGGCGATATGCCGCTGGAACTGATCAAGGTGCATCTGCCGGCGGGCGCCAGGGTCAGTTTTCCGGCTGCTTCATACGCCTTCATCAAGCAGCAGATATGGCTGATTTCCGGGCGGCTCGAATTCATCGAAGGCGATATGGCGCACAAGCTCGAGCCCGGCGACTGCCTGGCGCTTGGGGCGCCGTCGGACTGCACCTTCCATGCCCTGGAGCCCGGCGCCGACTATCTGGTCGCCCTGGTCAGAGGCTGACACAATGGCAAAGAGACCAAAGCGCTCCCACAATGGGGGGCCGCCTCTCGATGAGTACAAGGGCCCGCCATGGGGCACGGGCGATCCCTATATCTTCCTGGCCTGGCAGGCAGCGCACGCCAAGGCGTGGAAGGCGCCGAGCCACGAGGTCATGCTGTTGCGCATGGACAGAGCCGAGCGGCTTGGCCTGACCTACGAGGAGTACACGCTCGAGATTCTCGAGCGCGGGCGGCACCTCGGGCACGAAGATGCCGACCGCATCAGCGCCATCAAGGCGGCGCGAAAGCGTCGCCGCGCGCGCCATCTGGAGTGACGGCAATGCGCCCGCTTCTATCGCAATCACAGGATATCCCGCACATGAACTCGATCGAGATCGCAACCCTGACCCCGGCTGCCGAGACGCAGGACGGGCTGGCCGAATTGCTGGTCGCAACGGTGGCGGCAGGCGGTTCGGTCAGCTTCATGCATCCGTTGGCGCCGCAGGCGGCGAGGGGTTTCTGGGAGAAATCGCTGGCCGCGGCGGCAAGGGGCGAAAGAGCGATGCTTGGCGCCTGGGACGGCAAAAACCTGGTCGGCACCGTGACCTTGCTGCCCGACTGTCCGCCCAACCAGCCGCACCGGGCCGAGATCGCCAAGCTGATGACACGCACAGACTACCGGGGCAGGGGCGTGGGAACGCGCCTGATGCGGGCCGCCGAGAGCCTTGCGGTGGAGAAGGGCCGCACGCTGCTGGTTCTGGACACGGCAACCGAGGAGGGCGCCTCAGGCCTCTATGAGCGGTTGGGCTTCACGCTGGCCGGTGAGATACCGGACTATGCCCTGAAGCCGCATGGCGGGCTGACCGGCACGCTGATCTACTGGAAGCGGATCGGGCAAATCTCGTAACCAATCATGCCGGCGCGGAGAGGCGCGACAGCAACCACTGGCGGAAATCCTGCTCGGCGCCGGTTAGGCGCGCTGTCGACGCCTTGGTCAGAAAATGGCCCGATGTGCTGGAGAGTTCGAAGTCGGAAAGCCTGACCAGCGTCTTGCTGTCGAGCGCCGCATCGACCAGCGGCCGCGAGCCCAAAAGCACGCCGGCGCCGGCCTTGGCCGCTTCCATGGCGGCAACGAAGCTGTCGAAGCGGTGCGATCGCCTGGGATGGCCGGCCAGCCTGGCGGCAGCGAACCATTCCGCCCACATCTCGCGCGCGCCGGCAACCAGAAGCAGCGGCAAGGAGGTCCAGTCTGCGTCGCCGACCAGACCCGGAGCCGCCACCGGCACAAGCCGCTCGGCGGTCAGCCTGTCGGCTTCGCGGCCGGGGAAGGATCCGTTGCCGAAACGGATATCGAGCACCGAGCCTGGCAGGTCGTAATCGGTAGGGCGATGGATCGTCACCAGGTCGAGCTGGATGCGCGGCAGTGCCTTCGCGAGATCGGGCAGCGCCGGAACCAGCATCAGCAAGGCAAAGGAAATCGGCGCCCGGATGGTCACGGTCTGGACGGCGCGCGGCTCGAACAGTTCCGCGGTGCTGTTGCCGATGGTGGCGAAGGCCGACTGGATGTGGGGGAGGTAGGCTGCCCCCTCCGGCGACAGGGCGACGCCGCGCGCCAGCCGCGAAAACAAACGTGTCTTCAGCCGCTCCTCGAGAAAGCGGATGTGCTGGCTGACGGCCGCCTGGGTGAGGCCAAGCTCGGCTGCCGCCGCGGTGAAATTCGACAGCCGCGCCGCAGCCTCGAAACTGCGCAGCCAGTCGAGCGGCGGCAGGGGTGTGGTTCGAGACATTAGTATATCGTGGTCATTGGCCAAAAAAGGATAATTTGAATTATGCCTCTCGCGCGATCAACATGCAATCGAAACCCTGCGGATCAGCTGCGGGGGACGCAATGGACAGGAACGGATCTCCATGCTCACCCAGGCGCTGATCGGCGACGAAGGTAGAACAATCGAACTTGGCTGGAAGGACGGGTCGCGCAGCCGCTTTCACGCCATGTGGCTGCGCGACAATGCGCTGGACGACAAGACGCGCAGCGCCGGCAATGGCCAACGGCTGATCACCATCCTCGACATTCCCGCCGACACCAGGATCGGCGCGGCATCGCTCAAGGGCGGCGCCCTGGAAGTCAGCTTCGTGCCGGAGCAGAAAACAGTGAGTTTCCCGGCGGCATGGCTGAGTGCCAATGCCTATGATCGTGACGCGGCCCGCCAGCCCGGCTGGACAGACGAGGCCACCGTGCGATGGACCAAGGCCTCGATGCAGAATTCGGTGCCGCGCGCCGGCTATGCTGCGGCCAGCCATGATCGCGCTGTGCTGGGGCAATGGCTGTCGGCGGTGAAAGCCTATGGCTTTGCGGTGATGGACGATCTGCCGGCCGAATCCGGAGCGCTGTGCAAGGTGTCCGATCTGTTCGGCTATATCAGGGAGACCAATTACGGCCGCTGGTTCGAAGTGCGCGCCGAGGTCAATCCGAGCAATCTCGCCTACACCAATCTCGGGCTCCAGGCGCATACCGACAATCCCTATCGCGACCCCGTGCCGACGCTGCAGATCCTGTCCTGCATCGAGAATACGGTTGAGGGCGGCGAATCCAGCGTCGTCGACGGGTTTGCCGTCGCGGCTGCGCTGCAGGCTGAGAACCCGGAAGGCTTCCGGCTGCTGAGCTCATGCCCGGCGCGCTTCGAATATGCCGGCTCTTCCGGTGTGCGGCTGCAGGCGAAGCGGCCGATGATCGAGCTCGGGCCCGATGGCGAGCTGATCTGCATCCGCTTCAACAACCGCTCGCTGGCGCCGACGGTCGACGTGCCCTTCGCCGACATGGAGGCGTACTACGCCGCCTACCGCCGGTTCGCCGAACTGATCGAGGATCCATCCTTCGAAGTGACGTTCAAGCTCGAAGCGGGGCAGGCTTTCATCGTCGACAACACGCGCGTCATGCACGCCCGCAAGGCGTTTTCCGGAACCGGCAAGCGCTGGCTGCAGGGCTGTTACGCCGACAAGGATGGCCTGCTGTCGACGCTCGCGTCGATAGAACACGGGTTCAAGGAGGCGGCGGAATGAGCGGCCAGGATTTGAACGCGGACAATATCGTCGAATTCATTGCCGACATCTTCGAGCGCCGGGGTGCGGAATCCTACCTCGGCGAACCCGTCACCATGTCGGAGCACATGCTGCAGGGCGCCTGGTTCGCCGAAAAGGACGGCGCGCCGGACGAGCTGGTGGCGGCGGCGCTGCTGCACGACATTGGCCATTACACCAGCGAGTTCGGCACCTATTCGCCCGAGGATGTCGAGGACAAGCATCATGACGAAGCCGGCGGCGAAGTGCTGGCGCCGTTCTTTCCACCTGTCATCGTCGAATGCGTCAGGCTGCATGTCGCCGCCAAGCGCTATCTCTGCGCCACCGATCCGACCTATTTCGGCAGGCTGTCGCCGGCCTCGGTGCATACGCTGTCGCTGCAGGGCGGGCCGATGAATGCCGAGGAGGTGGCCGAGTTCCGCAAGAACCCGTTCCATGAGGAAGCGGTCCGGGTCCGCATCTGGGACGAGAGCGGCAAGATTGCCAACATGAAGACGCGGACGTTTCGCGATTACGTGCCGCTGTTGCAGCGGGTGGTGACGCAGTTCGCGGCGGGTAAGCCGGCGTAATTCCCTCAAAGGAAGGAGGCAGGGTGCAAGCC
>NZ_RZRA01000351.1:0-5210 GCF_003998945.1 Mesorhizobium sp. M7A.F.Ca.CA.003.01.2.1
GCGCCATAGGTGCCGTCGACCAGCTTGTCGCAATCGGCCGCCTTTTCGCCGCCGCCGGTGGTGACCAGGAACACCTTGCCGTCGAGTTTGGCATCGCGGATCGCGGCGGACGCGCCGGTGGCGTCGCCATCCCAGAAATCGATGATCGAGCAGATATCCGGGTTCTGCTGCAGCATCGTCGTCGTCACGTTGCGCGAGGTCGTCGCATCCCAGTTGGAATCGGGCTTGGCCACCACCTTGAAGTCGGGATTCTTGTCCAGCACCTTCATGATGCCGGCATACTGATAGAGGCTGGAGGAGTTCGCCTGGTCACCCTGCACAAGGCCGATCTTCTTCGACGAGTTCGGGCCGCAGCCCTTGATCGCCGCTTCGGCCTCGAGCTGGCCAAGCCGGTCCCAGTCACTGCCGATAAAGGCGTCGGCCGGGAAGTTGGCGGGATTGTCGACCAGGATGACATAGGTGCCGGCGGCCTGTGCCTTCTTCATCAGCTTGGAATAGGAGTTGAGGTCCGGCGCGTGGATGATCAGCACATCCGGCCTGGTGTCCGAGGAGATGGCGTCCGTGATCGCCTGCGCGCCGGCATCGACGACCCAGTTCGGGTCGCGCGTCTCGAACACGCCGCCCCAGGCCTCGACTTCGGTCTTCAGATAGTGCGCCCAGCCCTGCGCCAGGTCGAAGCCCATTGCCAGCGGCACCAGCATGACGCGCTTGCCCTTGAGCGCCTGCGCGTACGCAGTCGGCCCCGGATCGTCGGCGGCGAAGGTTGGCGCCACGAAGGCGGTGACGGCGAGCGCCGTGGCGGCGGCCATGAGTGTCTTGATCAGTTTCATGTCGGATCCTTTTGCTTTGGTCGTTGTTATCAGCGGCCGGCCCCAACCGTCCGCCGCAGTTCAGGTCTAAATGTCGCCCTGCTGGGCGGTCTGCTCGTCACGTGGATTGATGATGCCGTCGACGATGATGGCGCCGAGCAGGATCGCTGCCTTGATCAGGTTCTGGTAGAGCAGCGGAATGTCGATGATGGTCATGGCGTTGAGCAGGATGCCGATCAGTGCCGCACCGACCAGCACGTTGCGCCCCCCGCCGCGCCCGCCGGACAGGCCGATGCCGCCGATAACCGCCACCAGCACGATATCGTAGAGCAGCGTCGAATTGACGACGCGGGTATTGATCGAATGCAGGCTGGCCGCCGTCAGCAGGCCGGCGACCAGTGCGACGAAGGCGGAAAGCACATAGCGCAGCACCAGCATCGGCCGCACCGGCATGCCGATGTTGCGGGCGGCCACCGGATTATCGCCGGCGAAATAGATATAGCGGCCCCATTTGGTGTAGCGAAGGAACAGGAAGAACAGGAAGGCCAGCCCTGCGAAGACGAAAACCTCGATGGGAATGTCGAGGAAGCGCAGGCCGCCGAGCAACTCGACCCAATGGCCCTGCGGCACCGGCACGGCATCCTGCGTGATCAGTTGCGAGCGTACATAGCCGAAGACGAAGGAGCCTGTCGCCAGCGTCACGAAGATCGCCGGCACGTCGGCATAGGCGACGAGAAAACCATTGAGCAGGCCGATGGCCAGCACACCGGCCAGCACATAGGCGAAGGCAAGCCCGTCCGGCGTCCCCGAATTCAGCAGTTGCAGGTACCAGGCGACCGACATCGCCATGATCGCGACGGCAGAGAGGTCGATGCCGCGGCCGATGATGACCACGGCCATGCCGAGCGCAAGGATGCCCAGCACCGACACGGAGCGGACGATGGCGACGAGATTGTTGGGGTCGATGAAACCTGGCAGGCCTATAGCCGCTGCAACGAACAGCACCACGGCGATGGCAAAGACAATGCCTTCCTGGTTCAGGCTCCTGAAATTTGGCCAGCCGATGGTGTTCATGTCTGCGTTTGCCCCGATGGCAGCGCTGCCATCCCTGGGAAAGAACGCTAATCGGCCCAACGCCGGTTCGTCAAATGAATCCGCGCCCGGAACCCAGGCCGGCTGCGATATTTATCGAGTGGACGATCGATTGCCGAAGCTGGCGCAATGCGCGGAAAACTCTGCGCTTTTGGCAATTGGTTGCGCCATTGCGGCCGCACGCGAAAGCGCTGCACCAAGGCAAAGGGACAGGACGGAATTTATCTCCGCATCAGGCGGAAAAATCGATCTGAATTTCCCGGCGAGTGCCCGGAAACCTCCGCGCCCGCACCTGGCGGGAGCACGAGAAAACGCAGCGCCGCCACCAGCCCGATGGCGCCGATCACCAGAAAGGCTACTCGAAAATCCACAAGATCGAGAGCGGGGCGATCCCTGACGATCTGCGACAGATTAAGGATCGCCGCCGCCACCGCGACGCCAAACAGCATCGCCACCTGCTGCAGCATCGAGGACAGCGTCGCCGCCGAGCTTCGTTGCGACGCATCGATGTCGGCGAAGGCCAGCGTGTTAAGGGCGGTGAACTGCATCGAGCGCGACAGGCCGGCAATCAGCATCAGCGCCACCACCAGCGCTTGCGGCGTCTGCGGCGAGATCGCTCCGCAAGCCATGATCGAGGCCGAGGCGATGATGCCGTTGACGACCATCACTGAGCGGAAACCGAAACGGCGCAGCGTCGGCGTGGTCACCGTCTTCATGCCGAGATTGCCAAGGAAATAGGCCAGGATCATCAAGCCGGCATCGACAGGCGAAAGGCCGAAGCCAACCTGGAACAGCAGCGGCAGCAGGAACGGCGTGGCGTTGATCGCCACCCGGAAAATGGTGCCGGCGGCAAGCGTCGAGATGGCGAAGGTCAGCACCTTGAACGAGGAGAGATCGAGCAGCGGATGCGGCGCGCGCCTGAGATGGCGCACCGCCAGCCAGCCGAGGACGATGCCGGCTACGATCAGCAGCGCTGTCGGCAGCACGCCGTCCTCGGGATGCGCGATACGCTCGAGACCGTAGAGCAGCAAGGCAAGTCCCGCCGATGTCAGGAAAAAACCGGGCCAGTCGAGCGGCTTGGGGTCGGCCTCGCGGTCGCCTGGGATGAAACGGGCGACCAGCGCCAGCCCGATCACGCCGAGCGGGATGTTGATGAAGAAATTCCAGTGCCAGGACAGATAGGTGGTGATGAAGCCGCCGAGCACCGGCCCGACCACCGGCGCAAACAGTGCTGGCCAGGTGATCAGCGCCGTGGCGTTGAGCAGTTCGGATTTCGGCGCATTGCGCAGGACGAGAATGCGCCCAACCGGCGTCATCAGCGCGCTGCCGAGCCCTTGCACGACACGTGCGGCGACGAACTGGGTCAGGGTTTGCGAGAGGCCGCAGGCGAGCGAAGCCAGGGTGAACAGGACGATCGCCAGCAGGAAGATGTTGCGCGCCCCGAACCGGTCGGCGAGCCAGCCCGACAGCGGCACGAACACCGCCATGGTCAGCATGTAGACGGTGATGCCGATGCTCATCGCCACCGGCGACACGCCGAAGGAGGCGCCCATCTGCGGCAGCGATGTCGAGATGATCGTCGAATCCAGCAACTGCATGAAGAAGGCGATGGCGACGATCAGCGCCACGCGCCGCGCATGGATGGCCGTTTCGGACAAGGTTGCGGTCTCGGGAATGGCAGTCATGACGGAACCGGTTTGAACAGCATCTCCCCGGCGGCGTCCAGAGACGTCGCAACAAACTTTCGTGTGCCGCCATGGCCTGCTATGGAATGGATGGGGCCGTCGAGGAGAGTATACGCGTAACATGAAGCCCATCTACATCGACTACCTCAATGCCCTCGACATCGATGCCCTTGCCATGACCGATGGCGAAATCATCGCCGCCGTCGAGGCTGGCCTGGTGGCGCAAGGCAAGGGCCAGACGGTGATCGAACCGCGCGTCCATCTCGAGCCGGACCCGTCCTTCCACGGCCATTTCAATGTGTTGCGCGGCTACGTCGCGCCGCTCGACACGGCCGGCGTCAAGATCGTCGGCGACTATGTCGACAATTACCTGCATGGCCTGCCTTCCGAATTCGGCATCCTCAACCTGTTCGACCCGCGCACCGGCGCGCCGCGCGCCATCCTCGACGCCACCGTCATCACCGACATGCGAACCGGCGCCGTCACCGCCATCGGCGCCAGGCATCTGGCGCGCAAGAATTCCAAGGTGCTGGCCCATATCGGCGCGCGCGGCACCGCCTACTGGAATGTGCGCCTGCTCGACCATCTCTTCGACTTCGACGAGATTCGCGTCCATTCGCGCCGCCCGGAAAGCCGCGACGGTTTTGCCGCCGAACTCTCCGCCGATCTCGGCAAGACGGTCACAGCGGTGGCCGACTGGAAAAGCTGCATCGAGGGCGCCGACATCGTCGTCGAGGCCTCGCGGCTGCCGGAGCCGCAGCCGCTGCTGAGGACCGAATGGATCAAACGGGGCGCACTGGTCGTGCCCTATGGCACGATGAGCGCGGTCGAACTGTCGTTGACCGACATCATGCAGAAAATGGTCGTCGACGATTGGGGCCAGTGCAAGGGCGGCAAGTTCGGCTCGCTACGCGCCCATGTCGAGACCGGGCGGCTGAGCGAGCAGACGCTGCATGCCGAGCTCGGCCAGATCGCCGCCGGCCTGAAAGTTGGGCGCGAAAGCGACGACGAAACGATCCTGTTCTGGCATCGTGGCCTGTCGCTGTCTGATATCGCATTGGGCAAGGCGATGCTGGCCAAGGCGCAGGCGCAAGGCATCGGCCAGAGACTGCGCTTCGCATGAGCGCGCTCGTCCTCACCGGAACCGGCGTCGGCGTTGGCGATGTCGCTGCGGTCGCCCGCGATGGGCGCAAGGTGGAGATCGGACCCGATGTCATCGGCAGGCTGGAGAAGGCACGAAAAGTGCTCGACCAGGCTGCAGCGTCCAGCCAGCAGATCTATGGCTTGAACACCGGGCTCGGCGCCAATCTCGGCACTGCTGTAGAGGGCGATGCCGGAGCCTTCCAGCGCCAGTTGCTGGAGGGACGCAGCGGCGCCGTCGGCGAAGGATTGCCGGTCGATGCCGTGCGGGCAAGCATGGCCGCGCGTGCAGCGATGCTGTCGGTTGGCGGATCCGGCCTTTCGTCTTCCGTCTTCGTTGCTTTGCTCGACGCGCTCAATGCCGGCGTCCATCCCGTCATGCCCTCGCTCGGTTCGATCGGAGCCGGCGACCTGGTGCTGATGACGGCACTCGCCCGCATGCTCACCGGCGAAGGCGAAGCCGACTATCAGGGCCGTCGCATAC
>NZ_RZRA01000352.1:0-5191 GCF_003998945.1 Mesorhizobium sp. M7A.F.Ca.CA.003.01.2.1
CACCTACACACAGAAGACCGCGATGTTCGGCGGCTCGGCGCGGTTGGGTTTCACCCGGGAGATGGGCGCCTTCTATCTGCAGCCGACAGTGCAGTTCGACGCGCGCTGGCTGCGTGTCTCAGGCACGGAGGAGGGTTCGGTCGCCGCCTTCAACTTCGATGGCTCGGCCAACACCTACTATTCTGCAACCCCTGCAATCGAGATCGGCACCGACATCGCGCTCAGCGACATTGCCAGCCTTCGCGTCTACGGCAAGGCCGGGGCGGAGTTTTCCAACAAGGAGTGGGAAATCGAAGGTCGCTTCGCGGCGGCGGAGAATCTGCCTGGCAACCCCGCATTGCACTTGACGGAGGCCGTCGATTCGCCGCTCTATCGGGTCGGCGCCGGCCTTGAACTGAATGGCGTCAATGGCGTCGGCATGTCCGTCAGATATAATGGCGCCTTCGGCGAAACGGTTAAACAGAACGCGATCAGCGCGTCTCTCAAGGTCAGCTTCTAGCTGGCCCGAGGCGGAGCCGGGCGGGAGGGGTCTTGATGAGGAAGTTCGCGTATTTCGTGGCGATGCTGGGTGTTGCCTGCACCGTCGGTGTGCCGGCCGCGGCGGCGCAAACCAAGAGCGACAAGGCGGTCGCGGCACCGGCTGCCGCCGATGCGCCGCAGTTGCCCGGTGGCGCGTCGGCACTGTCCGAAACCCACGGCGACTGGACGGTCAATTGCCAGATATCAGGCGCGACCAAAACCTGCAGCCTGTCGCATCAGCAATTCAACAAGCAAAACAATCAGCGCCTGCTGGCGATCGAGCTGTCGAGCAAGACCGGCGAGGATGCCACGGGAACGCTTGCGCTGCCGTTCGGCCTGGCGCTGGCCAAGGGGGTGAGCCTGACCATCGACGATCAGAAGCTGGACGGCAGCCTGGCGTTCAACACCTGCCAGGTCGTCGGCTGTCTGGTGCCGGTGATGTTCGATGCGACTGTCACGCCGCTGCTGAAATCAGGCACCACGCTGAAGATCGACGCTTTCGCGGCAGACACCGGACAAGCGGTGAGCTTTTCCATTCCGCTCAACGGCTTCGCCGGCGCACTTGCCCGAACCGCGGAGCTTTTGACCAATTGATGTGAGCCGCAGGACTTAAAGCGCGCGCCGCCTGAACGCAGTCTCGCGGCAGGGCGGTGCGTCACTGCAGCAGAACATTTTTCAGTCAAACGACGATTGTTTTAAGCCGTTCGGCGATCAGGGCGGCAAGCCGAGCCGCCACTTCGTCCTTGCTCATCTCCGGCCATTCCTCGACACCGGCCTTTGACACGATCCGCACCCGGTTGCGATCGCCGCCCATCACGCCCGAAGAGCCGACGCCGCTTCCCTGCGACACGTCGTTGGCAACGATGAGATCGGCGCCTTTCTTCTTGAGCTTGGCCTCGGCGTTGCGCAGGAGATCCTGTGTCTCGGCGGCGAAGCCGATAACCAGGCCGGGTCGCTGGCTGTGATGGCCGACGCCGGCGAGAATGTCGGGATTCTCGACCATGCGCAGCACCGGCGGCCCTTCGCCCGCGACCTTCTTGATCTTCTCACCGGCCGAGTTCTCGGTGCGCCAGTCGGCCACGGCGGCGACGAACACCGCCGCATCTGCGGGCAAGAGCCGTTCCACCGCGTCGCGCATCTCCTGCGCACGCTCGACGTGAATGGTCTTCACTCCGGGGGGATCGGCGATGCCGACAGGGCCGGAGACGAGGCGCACATCGGCGCCGAGCCTGGCCAGTGCTGCCGCGATGGCATGGCCCTGCTTGCCGGACGAGCGGTTGGCGATGTAGCGCACCGGGTCGATCGGCTCATGGGTCGGGCCGGAGGTGACGATGATCTTGCGCGCCGACAGCGGCCTGGGGCCGACATCGAGCAGCGCCTCGACCGCAGCAACGATCTCCAGCGGCTCGGCCATGCGGCCTTCGCCCGCCTCATTGCTTTCGGCCATCTCGCCCCTGGCCGGACCGACGAAGGTGACGCCGTCCTTCTGCAGCGTCGCGCGGTTGCGGCGGGTGGCCGGATGCGCCCACATTCTGGGGTTCATGGCCGGCGCCATCAGCACCGGCTTGTCGGTGGCGACAAGCACGGTGGAGGCCAGATCGTTGGCGTGGCCGTTTGCGAGCTTCGCCATCAGGTCGGCGGTGGCGGGCGCCACCACCAGCAGATCGGCCTCGCGCGACAGCCTGATATGGCCGACATCGTGTTCGTCATTGCGGTCGAACAGCTCGGTGAAAACATGGTCGGCGGAGAGCGCGCCGACCGACAGCGTGGTGACGAATTCCTGCGCGGCCGATGTCATGACCACCCGAACCGCGGCCCCGCGCTCGCGCAGCCGGCGGATCAGATCCAGCGCTTTGTAGGCGGCGATGCCGCCGCCGATGATGAGCAGGATGCGCTTGCCGGAGAGGCTCATGCACCCTCCCAAGGATTGACTATGCTGATACCGCAATCGGAAAAGTCAGCAACGTTTCTAGTCACCACCGCAAAGCCCCGCGAGCGAGCAACCGAGGCGATCTGTGCGTCAAATTCGCGTATAGGACGTCCCAGAAATCGTCTGTTCGAAACAATCTCCGCGTATGCTTCGGCTTCGCGGTCACCGAACGCGAGCACTGGGGTCTTGAGCCATTTGGTGAAAAAGGCCCCGATGACACTACCCAGTGCAGCCTTACGCGTTCCGTCCGGCATGTTCGCAAGCCCAACGAGCAGCTCTGCCTTGGTCATCGCCGTGACATATGAGCGGGTCGCGAGCGAGCTATCCATCCAGGTAGCCACCCCTGCATCCGGCCGTGGTTTGAAGGTTTCCGAGATAACATTCGTATCCAGCACGAACATGGTTAGTCAAATTTCAGTGGCTCGCGCGTAGGGCCGCGCTCCGGCAACTCGACATCGAAACCGCCATGGGGCTCAACCAGCCTACGAATCGCGGCATAGAGTGACTCTCCCCGAGGGTCTTGGTCCACACCGTCCGAAAGAACACTCTTGGCAAGAACGCTACGCGCTTCCTCTTCCATTGAGACTCCCCTCACGGCAGCTCGCTCACGCAGTTTCTGCTTCACGTTGGTGTCGAGATTGCGGATGGTAAGTGTGCTCATGTTTTTGCTCCTTACCTCAACCTAGTCCATGAAAGCGTTGCTTTCAATGATAGCAATGCCGGCACTGCTGTCACCGAGAACTCAGATCATCTTCCAGGCGATATAGACCAGCGTCACGGCAATCACCCAGAGTGCCCAGCGGCCGGAACGGCTGTAGCGCGCCTCGGCCTTGCCGATGGCGTGGGCGGTGGTCTCGTCGAAGCGCAGGCCGTGCTCGGCCATCAGGTCGATCTCGCGCGACAGCCGGTCAGTGCGCGCCGCAAGCTCGGGCACCTGGCGGGCCAGCGTCAGCAGCGCCTTGGCGCCATCGCGCGCATCCATCATCATGCCACGCGGCCCAAGATTGCCTGATATCCAGTCGCCGACCACCGGCTCGGCAGTCTTCCACATGTTGAAGGCCGGGTCGAGCGTGCGCGCCACGCCCTCCACCACCACCATGGTCTTCTGCAGCAGGATCAGTTCGGGCCGCGTCGCCATGTCGAAGAGCTCGGTAACCTCGAACAGCAGCGTCAGAAGCTTGGCCATCGAGATGGTCTCGGCCGGCTGGCCATGGATCGGCTCGCCGATCGCCCGGATCGCCTGCGCGAAGGCCGCGACATTGTGCTGGCGCGGCACATAGCCGGCCTCGAAATGGACCTCAGCGACGCGCAGATAGTCGCGCGTGATGAAGCCGTAGAGGATTTCGGCGAGGAAGCGGCGCTCCTTCTTGCCGAGCCGGCCGGCAATGCCGAGATCGACGGCAACGATGGTGCCGTTCGCCTCGACGAACAAATTGCCCGGATGCATGTCGGCGTGGAAAAATCCGTCGCGCAGCGTGTGGCGCAGGAACGACTGGATCAGGTTTGTGGCGATGGTTTTCAGATCGTGGCCCGCCGCGACCAGTCCGGCAATGTCGTTCATCTTGACGCCGTCGACCCACTCCATGGTCAACACGTCGCGGCCGGTACGCTCCCAGTCGACGGACGGCACGCGAAAGCCGGGGTCGTGCCTGGTGCTTTCACCGAGCTCCGAGAGGGCCGCCGCCTCGAGGCGAAGATCCATCTCGATCTTGGTGGTCTGAGCCAGCGTCTGGGTGACCTCGACCGGCCGCAGCCGGCGGGACGAGGGGATGTATTTCTCCTGCAGGCGAGCGGCAAGGAAATAGCTTTCAAGATCCTGGAAGAAGCGGCGGCGCACGCCGGGCCGGATCACCTTGACCGCCACCTTGGTGGCAACGCCGTCATGCATGGCATCGGCGGCATGGACCTGGGCGATGGAGGCGGCGGCGACCGGATCGCCGAATTGAGCGTAGAGATCGCCGACTTTGCGCCCGAGCGAGGCTTCGATGGCCGCTATGGCTTCGGCCTTCGGAAAGGTGTGCATCTTGTCCTGCAACATGGCGAGATCGAGCGCCATGTCGTTGCCGACGACGTCGGGCCGCGTCGCCAGGAACTGGCCGAGCTTTACATAGGAGGGGCCGAGCCGGACGACCGCCTTGGCCAGCCGGTCGCTGCGCTCATAGGCCAGCGCGCGGCGGCGCGTGAACAGCCGTGCCATCCGCCAGCCGAACTTCGGCAGGCCGGACAGTTCCTCACCCGGCAGAGCGGCGACGACACCCTCGCGGACCAGCACCCAGCCGGCCCTTACGAGCCGGAATCCTGCACTGACATTGCTCATGGCAGCGCCAACCCTGCCGGCTCTTTGAACCGGCATAGCACGCGTCGATTGTGAGAAATGCGGTCCGGCCTCAAAGCTTCCAGCCCGAATGAAGTGCTGCAATACCGCCGGAATAGTTGCGGAAGGAAACGCGGTGGAAGCCGGCGCGGGAAATCATCGTCGCGAAATTCTGCTGGTTGGGAAACCTGGCGATCGATTCGACCAGATAGGAATAGGGCTCGCCGTCGCCGGTGACCATCTTGCCGATCTTTGGAATGGCGTTGAACGACCAGGCTTCATAGGCCTTGTCGAGCAGCGGCATCTCGACCTCGGAAAATTCCAGGCACAGGAAGCGCCCACCGGGCTTCAGCACGCGAAACGCTTCGCCCAAGGCCACCTCGATGCGCGGTACGTTGCGGATGCCGAAAGCGATGGTATAGGCATCG
>NZ_RZRA01000353.1:0-5174 GCF_003998945.1 Mesorhizobium sp. M7A.F.Ca.CA.003.01.2.1
GAATACCGTTGTGCCCGCGAAACGCTCGTCGGTGCAGACCAGCGCGCGTCGGCCGAACCGGGCGGCGACCGTCGGCAGCACATGGCGTTGCCCCTTCCCGAACAGGATTTCACGCGGCAACCGCAGGGCGGCGAAGAGGGTCATGATTGTTCCTTTGACGGCTGCTGACTGGAAACGGAGGCATTGAACTCGGTCTGGATCGGACGGTTTAAGAGTGTGTCTCTCGCACTTAAAAGATATCCGCTTTAAAATCGTATAGGATATAGGATTGCATCCGCGGAACCATCGTGTTAGCAGTCCTCACTGTCAAGAGGCAAAATATGCAGACCGCAAACTTACCCGACCCAAGCGACGCCAGCATTGGAGCTGGTCGCATCCAGCGCGCCAACAGTCTCGTCGAAGATGTCTATGAAGCCATCTTCGCGCAGTTGATGGCGCTGAAGATCCCCCCCGGCTCGCGCATCACAGTCGACAGCTTGGTCAAGGAATTCAACGTCTCGCACACGCCGATCCGGGAAGCCCTCGGACGGCTCGAAGGCGAAGGCCTGGTGCTCAAGACGCATCTGATCGGTTATCGTGCCGCGCCCCAGATCACCCGGCGCCGTTTCGACGAATTATACGAGATGCGTCTGCTGCTCGAGCCGCATGGCGCCGCAAAGGCCGCCGCAACGATGGACGACGCCAAGCTCGATCTGTTGCTCGAAGCTGCCGGCGTGATGTCACGCCGCGAAGGCAAGGATGATCGCGTGCGCTATTCGAATTTCGCCAGACAGGATGCGATCTTCCACGACAAGATCATGGAGTTTTCTCAAAACGAACTCATCCGTGAGACGTTGAGCCACCAGCACACGCACTTCCACATCTTCCGCCTGATGTTCCATGCACGCGTGACCGAGGAGGCGCTTGACGAACACGAGGCGATCCTTGCCGCGTTCGGCTCGGCCGATCCCGATGCCGCCGAAAAGGCGATGCGCATCCATATCGAGCACTCGCGCGATCGCCTGCTCCCGGCATTCGATTGAGGTCGGAACGGATGTCCATTGCCGCGAATATCGCCGGGGAGGGCGGGAGCACGTTGTCCAGCGAAGCGCCTGGTTCGCTTGAACCGGTGCTGCGCGCCCAGGAATTGTCCAAGCAATACGGCCCAGTGACGGTGCTGTCGGACGTCACCCTGGACGTCCTGCCGGGAGAGATCCATGCCATCATTGGCGAGAACGGTGCCGGCAAGTCGACGTTGATGCGGCTGCTGTCCGGCTATGTCGAGCCAAGCCACGGCACGTTGTCGATGAACGGACACGCGGTGAAATTTGCCAAGCCTGCCCAAGCACAGGATGCCGGTATCGCTTTGGTTCATCAGGAGATCCTGCTCGCCGAGGGGCTCACGGTCACCGACAATCTGTTTCTTGGGCGAGAGCTTTCGCGTGGCCATGTCGTGGATGACCGCACCATGCGCCGGCTGGCAACCGAGAAACTGGCGCAGATCGGCTGCGCGGTCTCGCCAAGGGCACTGGTGCGCGACGTTTCGCTGGCAGACCGGCAGATGGTGCAGATCGCTCGCGCCCTGCTTGACGACCACAAGGTGGTTATCTTCGACGAGCCGACCGCCGTTCTGACCGGTGGCGAGGTCGAGCGCCTGCTGGAGATCGTCCTGCAACTCAAGGCTCACGGCACCGCCGTGCTCTATATCAGCCACCGGTTGGATGAGGTGCAGCGGGTCGCAGACAAAGTGACCGTTCTGCGCGACGGCAAGATGGTCGGCACCTATCCCGGCAAGACGCTGAGCCAGATGGACATGGCGCGGCTGATGGTCGGGCGCGAACTGGCAGCGCTCTATCCTGAGAGAACCGCAGCGCCTTCGGATGTACCGATGCTGAGCGTGAGGAACGCCTCCGTTCCCGGCTATGTGGAGGACGTGTCGTTCACGGTCCACAAGGGCGAGATCCTGGGGTTCGCCGGTATGGTCGGCGCAGGCCGAACCGAACTCTTCGAGGGCATTATCGGCTTGCGCCCGGCAGTTGCCAAGATCGAACTTGAGGGCAAGTCGGTCCATTTCCAATCGCCGCGCGCGGCGATCGACGCCGGCGTCGGTTACCTGACCGAGGATCGCAAGGGCAAGGGACTGCTGCTGCAAGAGCACTTGGCGCCTAACCTGACGCTGTCGGCGCTCGATGTGTTCCATCCCGGCCTCTCGATGGGTCGGCGCCGCGAAGCGCAAGCCCTGGAACAGGCCGTGGAGACATATGACATCAGGCTGAAGAGCCTCGGCGCCAAAGCGGCCCAGCTTTCCGGGGGCAATCAGCAGAAGCTGCTGCTGGCGAAGGTGCTGCTGACCGATCCTTCGGTGGTCATTATCGACGAGCCCACGCGTGGCATCGACATCGCCAACAAGGCGCAGATCTATGCCTTCATCCAGGAGCTTGTGGCCAAGGGCAAGGCCTGCATCGTCATCTCTTCGGAGATGCAGGAATTGATCGGCATCTGCGACCGCATCCTGGTGATGCGCGAAGGCCGCATCACCGGCGAGGTCAGTGGCGCCGAAATGACCGAAAGCAATGTGGCGGTACTGGCGACCAGTGGCCCCAAGCCAGGGCCAAAAGCCAAGGGAGGCACAAAATGGCTGTCATGAGCGAATCCGCACCCAGGCGTCGCCCCCTCGATCTCAACATCAGTTGGACCGATATCGGGCCTTTTCTTGCGCTGGCAGCTCTGCTGGTGGCCGGTTACCTCATCAACCCCGATTTCCTGTCCGCCACCAACCTCGCCAACGTCATCACCCGCAGCGCCTTCATCGCCATTATCGCGGTCGGCGCGACATTTGTGATCTCGTCGGGGGGGCTCGATCTTTCCGTCGGCTCGATGGCCGCCTTCATCACCGGCATCACCATCATGTTCATGAACGCGGTGGCGCCGCATGCCGGCATCTGGGCTATTCCCGCCGGTATGGCGGTTGCGATCCTGGTCGGCCTCCTGTGCGGGCTTGCCAACGGGCTCATCGTCACGGTCGGCAGGATCGAACCGTTTATCGCCACGCTGGGCACGATGGGGATTTTCCGGGCGCTGATAACCTATCTGACCGATGGCGGCACGATACCGATCGACAGGTCGTTGCGCGAGGCCTACCGGCCTGTCTATTTCGGCACGGTCGGCGGGATCCCGGTTCCAATCCTCATATCCGTCGCAGTCGCCGCGGTCGCATCCTTCATCCTTTACAAGATGAAATATGGGCGCAAATGTGCGGCGGTCGGCGCCAATGAGGATGTCGCCCGTTATTCCGGCATCTCGGTGATCAGGACACGGACCGTGGCCTATATCGTCCAGGGTGTCTGTGTGGCGATTGCCGCGATCTGCTACGTGCCGCGCCTGGGCGCCGCAACGCCGACAACCGGACAGCTTTGGGAACTGCAGGTCATCACCGCCGTGGTGATTGGCGGCACCGCATTGCGCGGCGGCAAGGGCCATGTGTGGGGGACAGTCGCCGGCGCCGTCATCCTGGAACTCATCGCCAATCTCATGGTGCTCTCGGACTTCGTCTCCGAATACCTCGTTGCCGCTGTTCAAGGCGTCATCATCATCATCGCCATGCTCATCCAGCGGTTTTCGAATTCGAAATAGCGCCGCGTCCGGACCACGCGGATTAACGTTCTTGTAGGTCCAAGGGAGAAGACAATGTTCAGTAGAAAATGGATTGCGGCAGCGACACTTGGCGCGCTGCTGCTGGCCGGCCAGGCCATGGCGCAAGACAAGAAGGTCATCGCGGTGTCGATACCGGCCGCTGACCACGGTTGGACAGCGGGCATCGTCTACCACGCACAAGCGGCGGCCAAGGAAATCAACGCCGCGTTCCCGAACGTCGAAGTGGTCGTGAAGACGTCGCCGTCCGCGGCGGAGCAGGTCAGCGCGCTTGAGGACCTGTCGGCCAGCCGCAAGCTGGATGCTCTGGTGATCCTGCCTTACAGCTCGGAAGAGCTGACCCAGCCGGTCAACGCTATCAAGGACATGGGCACGTTCATCACCGTCGTCGATCGGGGTCTGACTGACGCCTCCGTCCAGGATCTCTACCTCGCCGGCGACAATATCGCGGTTGGCACCAACACCGCCAAGTTCATGATCGACAAGCTTGGCGGCAAGGGCGACGTCGTTGTGTTGCGCGGCATTCCGACCGTCATCGACGACGAGCGCATCAAGGGCTTCCAGGACACGATCAAAGGCACTGATCTGAAAGTCCTCGACATCCAGTACGCGCATTGGAACAGCGACGAAGCCTTCAAGCTGATGCAGGACTATCTGGCCAAGTACCCGCATATCGATGCGGTGTGGGCCAATGACGACGACATGCTGCTTGGCGTGCTCGAGGCGGTCAAGCAGTCGGGGCGGACCGACATCAAGCTTGCGCTCGGTGGCAACGGCATGAAGGACATCGTCAAGAAAGTGATCGACGGCGACGCCATGACGCCGGTCGAGACGCCATACCCGCCGTCGATGATCAAGACCGCGATCTACATGACAGTCGCCAACCTGATCGGCCAGGCACCCGTCCGTGGCACCGTCAAGCTCGACGCGCCGTTGATCACCCAGGCCAACGCCAAGGAATATTACTTTCCGGATTCGCCATTCTGACCCTATCCGATTTCACAGAAAGGCAGGCGCAGTCTGCGCCTTGCCTAGCTCAAAACACTGAGAGGAAGAACCATGCCAGGCAAAAAGATACTGATGCTGACCGGTGAGTTCACCGAAGAATACGAAATCTTTGTCTATCAGCAAGCGATGGAAGCCGTCGGTCACACCATCCACGTGGTATGCCCGGACAAGAACGCCGGAGATCTGATCAAGACCTCGCTGCACGACTTCGAGGGCGACCAGACCTACACCGAAAAGCTCGGCCATTATGCGCTGATCAACAAGACTTTCTCGGAAGCCGAGAGGCAGCTCGATCAGTATCATGCCGTCTACTGCGCGGGCGGCCGCGGCCCGGAATACATCCGCACCGACAAGCGCGTGCAGGCGATCGTGCGCCATTTCCACGAGGCCAAGAAGCCAATCTTCACCATCTGCCACGGCGTGCAGATCCTGATCGCTGTCGACGGCGTGGTGCGCGGCAAGAAGGTCGCGGCACTCGGCGCCTGCGAGCCGGAGGTGACACTGGCGGGTGGCACCTATATCGACCTGTCGCCGAC
>NZ_RZRA01000354.1:0-5171 GCF_003998945.1 Mesorhizobium sp. M7A.F.Ca.CA.003.01.2.1
GAGGGGGCGCGAAGGATCGCCGACGTCCGCTTTCGTTCCGCTCTTGGCATGGCCTTGCCTACTGAAAATTCCGCCCCTTGGGCATGACCTGTTCCGCTTCTTCCGACAGCGTTGCGAGATCCTGCCGGATCGGCGCGCTTTGTTTGGCGGGGCTGGAGCGATCCGAACCGTCCTTGGCGAGGTCTCTCGGAGGAACCACTGGTGCAGTCTCGCTGACCTTCTCCAGAAGCACGGTCAGCCAGGGCGTCAGATCCTCGATCTTCTCGGCAACGATGTGGACCACACCCGATTCCGACTGCAATTTCCCGGTGACCTTGACGAACCGGGCCCCCATGACGATAGGCCGATAGCGGTCGAAGGTTCTTTGCCAGAAGATGATGTTGGCCACCGCCTTGTCGTCCTCCAGCGTCAGGAAGATCGCATTGCCCTTGCCGGGGCGCTGCCGCACCAGCACGAGGCCGGCGACCGAGACGCGCCTGCCGTCGCGCACGGAAGGAAGATTCGCATTCGGGATGACGCCGGCGCGGTCGAGCCGCTCGCGCAGGAAGGCGACCGGATGCGCCTTCAGCGACAGGCCGAGCGCGCGGTAATCGTGGATGACATGCTCGCCGAGCGGCATTTTCGGCAGCCTCGTCTCCGGTTCCAGCTCGCGCAGGCGAAGCGCCGGCTGGTCGAACAGCGGCAGTCTTTCGGCGGCGCTCTTGCCGTCGAGCGCGCGCACCGCCCACAGGGCTTCGCGACGGTCAAGACCGAGCGAGCGAAAGGCATCGGCCTGCGCCAGTTTTTCGATCTCGCCGACATCGAGGCCGGAGCGCAGCCAGACATCCCTGACGGATACATAGCCTGAGCCGCGCCGCTCGACGAAAGCCTCCATGCGCTCCTTCGACAGGCCCTTGATCTGCCTGAAGCCGAGCCGCAGCGCATGATTTGTCTCGATGACGCCGCGCATTTCGGCATGGCGTGGCAGGATGCGGGCCGGATCGAATGGCGCCTTTTCCAACGTACAATCCCACACCGAAAAATTGACGTCGACGTCGCGGATGTCGACGCCATGGTCGCTTGCGTCGCGCACGAGTTGGGCCGGCTGGTAAAACCCCATCGGCTGCGAATTCAGGATCGCGGCGCAGAACACGTCGGGATAGAAGGTCTTGAACCAGCAGGAGGCATAGACGAGCAGGGCGAAGGAAGCAGCATGGCTTTCAGGAAAGCCGTATTCGCCAAAGCCCTCGATCTGCTTGAAGCAGCGCTCGGCGAAGTCCTTCGTGTAGCCCTTGCCGACCATGCCATTGATCATACGGTCGCGGTAATTGCCGATGGTGCCGGTGCGCTTGAAGGTGGCCATGGCGCGGCGCAGTTCATCGGCTTCGCCCGGTTTGAAACCGCCGGCGACGATGGCGATATTCATCGCCTGTTCCTGGAACAGCGGTACGCCAAGCGTTTTCTTGAGGATCGCTTCCAGCTCCGGCTTTTGATACTCGGCCTGTTCCTTGCCTTGCCGGCGGCGCAGATAGGGATGGACCATGTCGCCCTGGATCGGGCCCGGCCGAACGATCGCCACCTCGATGACGAGATCATAAAAGGTTTTCGGCTGGAGGCGCGGCAGCATCGACATCTGGGCCCGCGATTCGATCTGGAAGACGCCGAGCGTGTCGGCGCGACAGATCATCTTGTAGACCTGCCTGTCCTCCGGCGGCAGGGTGGCCAACACATAGGGCTGCCCATAATCATCCCGCGCATTAGGATAGTGATCCGTGAGCAAGGTGAAGGCGCGTTGCAGGCAGGTCAGCATGCCGAGCGCCAGCACGTCGACTTTCAAGATCTTCACCGCGTCGAGATCGTCCTTGTCCCATTCGACCATCTTGCGCTCGTCCATCGCCGTCTTGACGATAGGCACAATCTCGTCGAGCCGGTCCCTGGTGATGACGAAGCCGCCGACATGCTGGGAGAGATGGCGGGGGAAGCCCATGATCTCATTGGCACGCTCCATCACGTGCCCCGACACCGGGTCGGTGCGGTCGAGGCCGCCGGCGCGGGCTTCCTTCTCGCCAAGCTCCGATGTCGACCAACCCCAGATCGAGCCGGAAAGCGATGCCCTGACATCCTCGGACAGGCCCATCGCCTTCGACACTTCGCGCAGCGCCGAACGGCCGCGATAGCTGATGACGGCGGCGGCAAGTGCCGTGCGCTTGCCGCTGTATTTCTCGTAGATGTACTGGATTACAGTTTCGCGCTTTTCGTGCTCGAAATCGACGTCGATATCCGGCGGCTCGTTTCTCTCCTCGGAAATGAAGCGCTCGAAGAGCGAATCGATTTTTTCCGGCCCCACTTCGGTGATGCCGATGCAGAAGCAGACGACCGAATTGGCGGCTGATCCACGTCCCTGGCAGAGAATATCCTTGCTGCGCGCGAACTTGACGATGTCGTAGACAGTCAGGAAATAGCGGGCATAGTTGAGGCGTTCGATCAAAGCGAGCTCTTCCTCGATGCGCTTGGTCACGGAATCCGGCACACCAGCCGGATAGCGGTTCGCCGCTCCCTCCCGCGCCAGTCGCGCCAGCTCAGCCTGTGGACCAAGACCCGATTCCGTCGGCTCGTCGGGGTAGTTGTACTGGAGGTCGCCGAGCGAAAAAGTCAGCTCTTGCGCAAATCGCAGCGTCTCGGCCAGCGCCTGCGGGTGCCGGCGGAACAGGCGGCCCATCTCCATCGGCGGCTTCAGATGGCGCTCGGCATTGGCGGCCAGTTGTAGCCCGACCTCGGCAACGGGCGTGTTGAGGCGGATCGCGGTCAGCACGTCCTGCAACGGGCGCCGTTCGGCGGTGTGATAAAGAACGTCGTTGGTCGCCATCAGCGGAATGCCGGCGCTCTCGGCAAGTGCTGCCGCCTGCTCGATGCGGAAACGGTCATTGCCGGCGTAGTCGGGCGAAACGCCAAGCCGCAGGTTCCTGCCGAAACGGCCCTTGAGCTCACCAAGCAAGGCAAGACTGTCTTGCGCCCCCGTCGACAGACCGGGCAGGACCGCCAGCGACATCAGGTCACCCCATTCGAGCAGGTCGCCGCGCTGGAGAAGGGTGGCGCCTTTTTCGTTCTCGTCGCGCAGATTGGCTTGCGTCAGCATGCGGCAGAGGTGCCCCCAGCCCTTGCGGTCCTGGGGATAGGCGAGGATGTCCGGCGTGCCGTCGTCAAAAACCAGCCGGCAGCCGGGGTGATAGGAGAGTTTTTCGACCTTGGCCTGCTGCCAGGCGCGCACCACGCCGGCCACCGTGTTGCGATCGGCAAGTCCGATCGCCGAGAAGCCCAGGAGCTTGGCCGCGACCACCAGCTCCTCCGGCTTGGAGGCGCCGCGCAGGAAGGAGAAATTCGACTGGATGCCGAACTCGGCATAGGGAATGACGGTCAGCGCGTTCATGCGAAGACTCCATGCAGGAACCAGCGCGGCGGGACTTGCGAGGCGCCGCCGTAGAGGCCTTGCCGGTAGAGCCAGTAGCGGCGGCCGTCGGCATCCTCGATGCGGAAATAGTCGCGCGTCGATGCCGCCTCGTCGCTTGGCGCTTCCCGCCACCATTCGGCGGCGATGCGTTCCGGCCCTTCGGCGCGCTTGACCCGGTAGAGCGCGCGCCGCCAGCGGAAGTTCAGCGGCGGTCCTTCCGGCATTTCGGTGGCCGGCACATCGATGGGTTCGGGCGAGCGGAACAGCCGGATCGGTCGTTCCGGCGGAAATATGGTTTTTGGTGCCTGCAGCCTGTCCGGCTTCTTCGGCGGCGTGGTCCGGCACGGCGCGTCGGTGAAGGGGATGGTGGCGACGGCACGCTCCGGCAGATGGCTTTCGACCGCGACTGCCCGGAGAACCGCGCCATCGCCGAGCCGGGCGCGGATGCGGTCGGCGAACAGCGCGATATCGGCGCCGTCGTCGGTCACCTCGCCGGCAAGATCGGCCTGCTGCATGTCGAAGGTGGCTGATGCCAACACCGAGAGCCGCACCAGATCGAAACCATAGCCGGCATCGATATCCTGTTCGAGCGCGGCCAGCCTTTCATGGAACAGTTTCTGGATCAGCATGGGTTCGCGCATCGGCCGCGAGGTACCGAGCGCGATGCGGCTGACGGCGCCGTCGACGCGAAAGAGCAGCAGCGCCAGCGTCCGGGCGCCCTCGCCGCGGCGCTCGAGGTCGGTCTTCAAGGTCGCCGCCAGCATGCCCACCAGCCGTTCGATGTCCTCGGTCAGGGTGACGGGTTCGGCGAGGTGGCGTTCGACCGAAAGCGGCGCGACGGGCAGGCGCGGCGACACCGCCTCGTCGAGCCGGCCAAGCGCCTGGTCGAGGCGCAGGAGCAGCAGGGCGCCGAAGCGGCGGGCGAGCGGCGCGCGCGGTGCCGCCATGACGGCGCCCGCCGTGCGCAGGCCCACACTTTCCAGGCTGGTGCGGGTCGAAGGTTCTATGCGCAGCGCGGCCAGCGGCAGGGGCGCCAGCAGCGCCTCCTCCTCGCCTGACACAACGATGCGGTCGCCGCAAAAGCGTGCCGCCGCCCAGGCCGCACCCGGCGTCGCGGCAAGCCCGGCGCGGACATCGAAACCCTGATGGAAGAAGCGCGACAGGATGTCGTCCAGCATGGCGCGCTCGCCGCCGAACAGATGGGTGCAGCCGGTGACGTCGAGAAACAGGCCGTCTGCCCCGTCCAGCGCCACCAGCGGGGTGTAGCGGTCGCACCAGTCGGCGAGGCCTTCGAGCAGGCGGCGATCGGCTTCCGGATCGGCCTCGACGACGTCGATCGACGGATGCATGGCGCGCGCATCGGCGATGCCCATGTCGCGCTTCAGGTGCAGCGCCTCAGCCCGCTCGTCGAGGGCCGAGATGCGCTGTGCGTTGCGGTCGCGATGGCTGATCACGAGCGGCGGGTGAGATGGGTGATCCGACGACCGGGAACGCCAGGACCGCCCCAGACGCTGGCGCAGGATCCTTTCCGCCGCCAGATAGGGAAACCACAGGGACAGGATTCTTTGCCCGGTCTCTTGCCTCGCCCGCTCTTTCGTCGAATGCGCGTTCATCGGGGTTCCACTCCAGTGTGAATTGTCCAGGCAGGGCCGTGCGGCTCTTGCCGATGGTGAGGGTGAAGGCCGGGCGGCCGATCGAGCCGGCCAGCGGCCCGGCGATGGCGTCGCGCGGCCCCGCCGGCGCC
>NZ_RZRA01000355.1:0-5143 GCF_003998945.1 Mesorhizobium sp. M7A.F.Ca.CA.003.01.2.1
AGACAGGTATCGACACCGCCAGGGTCACGCGCCAGCCATTGTGGACCGACAAGCGCGACCACCACGGTCCGTTCGATATCATAGGCGACATCCACGGCTGCGCCGATGAACTTCAGGCCTTGCTCGCTCAACTCGGTTACAGCGTCGCCTGGTCCGAGGATCATGGCGAACGAATCGTCGCTGTGACACCGCCGGAAGGCCGCAAGATCGTCTTTGTCGGCGACCTCGTCGATCGCGGTCCCAACGTGCCCGACACCTTGCGCATCGCCATGAGCATGGTCGCGGCCGGAGCCGCCTACTGTGTCCAGGGCAATCACGAACGCAAGCTCAGCCGCTGGCTGGAGGGCCGCAAGGTGACGATTGCCCACGGCCTGCAACAAACCATCGATCAGCTGGACGCTCAGGATCGCGGCCTGCGAGAGGCTTTGCCGGCCTTCCTCGACAGCCTGCGCAGCCACGTCTGGCTGGATGACGGACGCCTCGCCGTCGCCCATGCCGGCCTCAAGGAAGAGATGATCGGACGTGGCTCCGGCGCTGTGCGCGAGTTCGCCCTCTATGGCGAAACCACTGGCGAAATCGACGAATTCGGCCTGCCCGTCCGTGCCGATTGGACTGCCGCCTATCGCGGCAAGACCGCCGTGGTCTACGGGCACACGCCGGTGCTGTCGGCCGAATGGGTCAACAACACGCTGTGTATCGACACCGGTTGCGTGTTCGGCGGCAAACTGACGGCCTTGCGCTGGCCGGAACGCGAACTGGTCGAGGTGCCGGCAATCCAGACTTGGTCCGAACCGGTGCGCCCACTAGGTGGATCCTCCGGTCTGGGCAGATCGGCACAGGCCGACGCCGACGGGGTGCTCGACTATGAGGATGTCTCTGGTCGACGTTGGATCGAGACCGAACTGAGGGGCCGGGTCGTTGTGGCCGAGGAGAACGCGTCGGCAGCACTTGAGGTGATGAGCCGTTTCGCATTGTCGCCGCAGTGGTTGATGTATCTGCCACCGACGATGTCGCCATCGGAGACCAGCAGCCAAAGCGGCTGGCTGGAGCGCCCCGAGGAGGCCTTCGCCCATTTCCGCGAGCGTGGCGTCACCCAAATCGTTTGCGAGGAGAAGCACATGGGTTCGCGGGCAGTCATCGCGCTGTGCCGAGACGCACAGGCGGCGCGCGACCGGTTCGGGGTCCCTGGCGACGAGACCGGCGCGATCTGGACCCGGACCGGACGCTCCTTTTTCAACGGCACTGGCATGACGGAGGGCCTGCTCGCCCGCCTCCGCGCCAGAGTCGAGGCTGTGGACCTATGGAAGGAATTGAACAGCGATTGGCTGCTGCTGGACGCCGAGATCATGCCCTGGTCGGCCAAGGCCAGCAGCCTGATTGAAAGCCAGTATGCACCAGTAGCGACGTCTGCGGCCGCAGGCCTCCAAGCCAGTCGCGAGGCGCTGGCCCGTGCGATGGCGCGTGGCATCGATGCGGCCTCGCTGGACGCTCGCCTTGAGG
Organism: Mesorhizobium sp. M7A.F.Ca.CA.003.01.2.1; assembly: GCF_003998945.1. Taxonomy (NCBI): domain Bacteria; kingdom Pseudomonadati; phylum Pseudomonadota; class Alphaproteobacteria; order Hyphomicrobiales; family Phyllobacteriaceae; genus Mesorhizobium; species Mesorhizobium sp. M7A.F.Ca.CA.003.01.2.1. Next base: position 1,501 of record NZ_RZRA01000355.1, read on the forward strand.
ACCGGGCCGCGCGCGCGGCCAGATACGCTACCGCTTGGGCGCCTTACGTGTGGCCTGTCTCGGGCATCGAGGACCTGAAGGTCGCACCATTCCACCTGCTCGCCAGCGAGGGACGTGTCTGGTTCGATCATGACCACGTTTGGCACATGACACTTGCAGAGCGCCTGGCTGCCGGCGTGGTAACGCGAACACAATGGCGGGTGGTAGATCTGGCCGACGCCGGCGCTTGTGCCGAGGCTGTTGCCTGGTGGGAGACGCTGACCGGCTCGGGCGGCGAAGGCATGGTGGTGAAGCCGCGCGACTTCGTCAGCCGGAACAAGAAGGGGGTTATCCAGCCGGCGCTGAAGGTGCGCGGCCGGGAGTATCTGCGCATCATATATGGCCCTGAATACGACGCACCGGACAATCTCGTGCGCCTGCGGGAACGAGGCTTAGGTGGCAAGCGTAGTCTGGCGCTCCGGGAGTTCGCGCTCGGTCACGAGGCGCTGAAGCGGTTTGTCGCCAGGCAGCCCCTACGGCGTGTCCACGAGTGTGTTTTCGGCGTCCTGGCGCTGGAGAGCGAGCCAATAGATCCAAGGCTGTAGTCTAGACTACCCAATGAAATGCCTGAGCAACCCCGCCGAAGCGACCCCGATCAGCACGGTCGGCAGCATGGAAAACCGCGTGGCGGCTGCCAGAGTAACAGCCAGCGCCAGAAGATCCGCCGGGGACTTCGATACGAAGGCCGGTGCGATGACAGAGATCAGCACGCAGCCGGGCGCAGCTTCCATCACAGCCGTGGCACGGGCGCCCAGCGTGCGGTTGCGTAGGACGACATAGCCGCCGATCCGCGTCAGATAAGTGACGCCGGCCATCAGCACGATGGTGAGAAGGGTCACGGCATCAATCATGCATCACCTGCCATCAGCCAGGCCGCGACCAGACCCGACATGGCGCCGGCGGCGACATACCAGGCACCGGGAACGAAGAGATAGACCAGTGCTGCAACGACCAGGCTGACCAGCCAGGGCCGCGCCGCCGCCATACCCGTCCACATGCCGCGCATCAGCACCAGGAAGACAGCCGGGAACGCCATGTCAAAACCATAGGTCTCGACATGGCCAAGCATCGGACCGAGCAAGGCACCCAGCGTGGTGAAGGCCACCCAGGTGAGATACATCGCCAGCGCCGCGCCCATATAGTAGCGCGGGCTGAAGGCCGGCGTGATGCCGGCTGCAGCACGCAGTTTGGCATCGGCCAAGCCCAGCGCCCAGCTTTCATCGCACATAAGGAAAAGCGCCGGAAACACCTTGCGCCGTGGCAGGTCGCGCAGGAACGGCGCCAGTGCCGCCCCCATCAGCAGGTGACGGCTGTTGACCAGGAAGGTGATGGCGACGATGAGCACGATGTGCGGCGGCGACGTCCACAACTGGATCGCCGCGAACTCCGAACCGCCGGCGAAGTTCAGCCCTGTCATGGCAGACAGTTCGACCGTGCTCAAGCCTTTCTGCGTCGCCTGGGCGCCAAGCACCAGCGCATAGGGGATGGTGCCGAACAGCACCGGCGCGCAGGACGCCACGCCACGGCGGAATTCGGATTTCGAACCATCTGCCACCGTCTCGACTGCCTGTGAAATGCTCATGTGTCTTCATCGGCTGACCTCGCGGCCGCCGCTTCTCTGCGTTTGAAATCAACTGATGTCGGCAGCAAACATACCGAAATCGGTCCGCAATTTGGTTGCGGAGATTGTTGTATTTCGCCGAGTTCTGGCATTTTATGTTACAAATTTTCGAATAGATGGAATCTGTAGCCATGAAGCTGGATGAGATCGACAAGCGGATTCTGCGGGCGCTGCAGCGCGACGGCCGCATGGCCAACAACGATCTGGCCAATGAGGTCGGGCTGTCGCCATCGCCTTGCCTGCGTCGCGTGAAGCTGCTGGAGGAAGCCGGTGTCATCGACCGCTACGTCGCCGTGCTCAACCCGGCCAGCATCGGCAAGGGTCTGACCTTCTTCACCCGCATCTGGCTGAAGACGCAGGACGAGGACACGATCGAGCATTTCGCCACCGAAGTCGCCAAGCTGCCGCAGGTGATGGAGTGCTATCTGATGCTCGGCGATTGCGACGCCATGGTGCGCGTGGTGGCGGCCGGCATCGACGACTATCGCCGCTTCCAGTCGGAGCATCTGAGCCGCATCAAGGGCGTGCAGAACGTCAAGACCGACGTCCCCAGCCAAACGATCAAATACACGTCGGAACTGCCGGTCTGATCTGCTGAAAACGGCGTCGGGCCAGACTGGATAAAAAATGCAACCGGATTGTAGGATCAGCCTCGCTGCCGGCGTCCTTCGGATGCAAGCAGCGCTGAGCGCTGCCCTCTGGCATGGGAGATTTGAATGAGCTTTTCCTATCGTTGGGTCATCGTCGCGGCTGGCGCGCTGATGTCCTGTGTCGCCATCGGGACGATGTTTTCGCTGGCGATCTTTCTCGAGCCGATGGCGATCGACACCAACTGGTCGCGCGCCGGCATTTCGAGCGCCATGACGCTCAACTTCCTGGTGATGGGCCTTGGCGGCTTCGCCTGGGGCGCGATATCGGACCGTTTTGGCGCCCGCATCGTCGTGATGACCGGCGCGGTTCTGCTCGGGCTGGCGCTGGTGCTGGCCAGCCGGGCCGGTTCGCTGCTGAGCTTCCAGATTACCTATGGCGTGCTGGTCGGCCTCGCGGCAAGCGCCTTTTTCGCGCCGATGATCGCGCTGACCACAGGCTGGTTCGACACCAACCGTAGCCTCGCCGTCTCGCTGGTCTCGGCCGGCATGGGCGTGGCGCCGATGACGATTTCGCCCTTCGCCCGCTGGCTGATCTCCGCCTATGACTGGCGCACCGCCATGTTCGATATCGGCATTACCGCCTGGCTATTGCTGTTGCCGGCGGTGCTGCTGGTGCGCCAACCACCGAAGCCCGTCATGGCCGATACCGGCTCCGCGCCGGTTGCCGAAGGCGCCGGCCTGACGGTCGGCAAGGCGCTGCGCTCACCGCAGTTCATCGTGCTGGGGCTGACCTTCTTTGCCTGCTGTGCGGCGCATTCCGGCCCGATCTTCCATATGGTCAGCTATGCCATGCTGTGTGGCGTCGCCCCCATGGCAGCGGTCTCGATCTACAGTGTCGAAGGCCTGGCAGGCCTCGGCGGCCGGCTCTTCTACGGCGTGCTGGCCGACCGGCTGGGCGTCAAGCCGGTGCTGATCGCGGGCCTGGCGATCCAGGCGATCGTCATTGCCGCCTATCTCTCGATCAGCCGGCTTGAGCAGTTCTACATGCTGGCCGTTATCTTCGGTGCCACCTATGGCGGCGTCATGCCGCTCTATGCGGTGCTGGCGCGCGAATATTTCGGCCAGCGCATCCTCGGCACCGTGTTCGGCGCCGCCACCATGCTGTCCAGCCTCGGCATGGCGCTGGGCCCGCTTGCCGGCGGCATGGTGTTCGACGCCTACGCCAACTATTCCTGGCTGTTCATCGGCTCGGCTCTTATCGGGCTCGGCGCGGTCGGCATCGCCATCGCGTTTCCGCCGCTACCGCGCAGGGAGTTGCAGCCGGCTTAGTCCGCGTCGATTTCCACACCTTGCTGGCCAGGCGCGCAATCAGCCTGGCCAGCAAGGTGTGGAA
>NZ_RZRA01000356.1:0-5131 GCF_003998945.1 Mesorhizobium sp. M7A.F.Ca.CA.003.01.2.1
GACCTGCACTCCGCGCTGGCGGCGTCAGCGGCCATCCCTGCCGTGTTCCGTCCGGTGATGCGCGACGGCAGGCTGCTGATCGACGGCGGCATCTACAACCCCGTGCCGTTCGACCTGATCGAGAACGACGCCGACATCATCATCGGCGTCGACGTCGTCGGCGCGCCGGAAGAGGCCGACCGCAAACAGCCGACCTCCGTCGACCTGATGTTCGGCGCCACGCAATTGATGATGCAGTCGATCATCGCCAACAAGCTGAAGCAATGCCGCCCCGACATCCTGGTCCGCCCGGCAGTGTCGAGATACCGGGTCCTCGATTTCCTGAAGATCGACGCGCTGATGAACGAGACGGTGGATATCAAGGACGAACTGAAGCGGCAGGTGGAGAAGGCGGTGGAGGCGAGGAATAGCGCCGCCATCAAGGGGAGACGGGGCAAGCAGGTCGGGTGAGGATGCATCTCCCCATTCGATCTGAAAGGCTCCAACCGATTACGACTTAGCCGCCACCGGCGCATACTCCAGCGCCACAACGCCGTTGCTGAACGGCGTGGCCGAAATCAGTTCGAGCGACACCGGTTCGCCGCCTGGGAACAGCGGCTTGCCTTGGCCGACGGTGCCGGGATAACTGAGCAGCCTGACGCGGTCGACCAGGCCATGGCGCAGCAATTCCTGCGCGACGCTGAGGCTGCCATGCACATAGATGTTGCCGCCGCTGCCTTGCTTCAGCGTCCTGACCGCTTCCGGCAGCGGTCCCTTCAGCAATTCGGCAGGCTTCCAGTCGAGCGCCTTCAGGCTGTTCGACGCGACATATTTCGGCAGCGCGTTGAACCGTTCGGCAAAATCTCCGGTTTCCGTCGGCCAGGAGCCGGCAAAGATCTCATAGGTCGTGCGCCCCAAAAGCATGGCGCCGGTGTCGGCAAGCTCGTCCTCCTTGAACCTGTTCATCTCGTCGTTCCAAGTCATGCTTGGCAGCTTCTCGACCTCGGCAATGCCATCGACGCTGATGAATTCGGTGACGATAAGTTTTCGCATGGCGTTCTCCTTCTTCGCTCAAAGGACGGACCGCGCAGGGTCATTGCGACACGCTTCGTGAAAAATATCACTGTGCGGGCGGAGGCGCCGCGTTCAAGGGGAGACAGCGGAAGAGGACAAGGGTGAGCCCTGGTGAAACGCAGGGCTGGCCGGTAAACCCGTAACCCCACCGCTCGTCTTCAGTCCTTCGCCCGCTCCACATAAGCCCCATCCGCCGTCATCACCACCACGCGGGTGCCCGGCGCGATGTGGGGGGGCACCAGGGTGCGCACGCCGTTGGACAGCACGGCCGGCTTGTAGGACGACGAGGCCGTCTGTCCCTTGGTCGTCGGCTCGGTTTCCACCACTTCGAAGGTGGCGCGCTGCGGCAGCACCAGGGAAATGGCAATGCCGTTGAACTGCGACACCTGCACGGCCATGCCTTCCAGCAGGTAAGGTGCCATGTCGCCGACCACGGCTTCCGACACCGCCACCTGGTCGTAGGTTTCCGGGTTCATGAAGTGAAAGCCTTCGCCGTCGCGGTAGAGGAAGGTGTGCTCGCGCTCTTCGACATAGGCGCGCTCGACCTGCTCGGTGGTGCGGTAGCGTTCCGAAACCTTCACCCCGTCGCCGATGCGGCGCATGTCGAGCTGCGTTACCGGCGTGCCCTTGCCTGGGTGGATGTTTTCGGCAAAGAGGATCACATAAAGCTTGCCGTCCTTGTCGACGACATTGCCTTTGCGGAGCGAACTGGCGATGACTTTCACCACGGTTTTAAATCCTGCAAGAAGAGTTGACTGGCGTTTGCCGGCTAGTGCGGCGCTGGATGGGGGCCTACCGCATCTTGGCCGCCGCCGCCAGCCCCCTTCCACCATGTTCCGAGCCGCATGACCGAAGCTTCGCCCTGGTGGACGCCTGACGTTCACGCCGACCGCCGCCCGCGGCTGATGCTGCGCAATGGCATCGCCGCCGGCCTGCGCGACTGGTTCGCCGCCCATGATTTCGTCGAGGTGCAAACGGCGGCGCTGCAGGTCTCGCCCGGCAATGAGGCGCATCTGGCGGCTTTCGCCACGGAAGCGGTCGGGCCGGACGGTGCAAGGGCGCCACTCTATCTCCACACCTCGCCGGAATTCGCCTGCAAGAAGCTGCTCGCCGCCGGTGAAACCAGGATTTTCAGCTTCGGTCCGGTCTATCGCAACCGCGAGCGCGGCCCCTTGCATCATCCCGAATTCACCATGCTCGAATGGTACAGGGTGGGCGAGGCCTATGAGAGCCTGATGCTGGATTGTGCGGCCTTTCTGGCGCTGGCCGCGACAAGGACAGGGGCGACTCTTTTCTCTTTCCGGGGCCGCGACTGCGATCCGTTTGCCGAGCCGGAACGACTGACGGTGGCGGACGCTTTCGCCCACTATGCCGGCATCGACCTGCTGGCCACGGTCGCCGCCGACGGCAGCACCGACCGCGACGCGCTGCACGCCGCCTTGACCTATGCCGGCCTGCGCACCGCGCCCGACGACAGCTGGGCCGATCTGTTCAGCCGGGTGATGGTGGAAAAAATCGAGCCGTTGCTCGGGCAGGGCCGCGCGACCATCCTGTGCGAATATCCCGTCGCCGAGGCGGCACTGGCGCGGCCGAGCCAGCGCGACCCGCGCGTCGCCGAGCGTTTCGAGCTCTATTGCTGCGGCGTCGAACTCGCCAACGGCTTTGGCGAACTGACCGACGCCGACGAGCAGCGCCGGCGCTTTGTTATCGAGATGGACGAGAAGCAGCGCGTCTATGGCGAGCGCTATCCGCTGGACGAGGATTTTCTCTCAGCCCTTGCCATCATGCCGCCGGCCAGCGGCATCGCACTCGGCTTCGACCGGCTGGCGATGCTGGCGACCGGCGCGCAAAAAATCGAGGACGTGATCTGGACGCCTGTCGCCTGAGGGCGGAAAGATCTGGCCTATTCGATTCCAGGGATCAAGACTGGACCGTGACCCCGAACCAAGAGACCACATGATCGGTACTGGATTTCAAGGTCAATCGGGAAGATCTACAGTGGCTGCTTCTGAAACGGTCGAAATCGCCATTGTCGGCGCCGGAGTTGTCGGGCTGGCGACGGCACTTCGCCTTGTCGCGGACGGCCGCGAAGTCCTGCTCATCGATCCGAACGAGCCGGGCTCCGGCGCGTCGTTCGGCAATGCCGGAACGATCGCCGAATATGCCTGCATGCCGGTCGGCACTCCTGCGGTGCTGCGGGCATTGCCAAAGCTGCTGCTTGATCCCGACAGCCCGTTTTCGCTGCGCTGGCCGGCGCTGCTGCAGCTGGCGCCATGGCTCGTTCGGTTCATGCGGCAATCGCTGCCGGCGGCCACCCGGGCCAATGCACTGGCGCTCGCCGGACTGCTGGCCGACGCCCTTCCAGCCTGGGAAGACATGGTCGGGGAGGCCGGGCTGGAGGACCAGATGCGCCGCAATGGCTGTCTTTACCTCTATCGCCGCTTGAGCGATTTTGCCGCTGGCGCCGGCGGCCGGGCAATGCGCGCTGGGTTTGGCATCCACCAAGAGGTCCTGACTCCCGAAGAGGTGGCGGCGCTTGAGCCGGGCCTGCCGGCGACAGCAGCGCATGGCGTGTATTTTCCCGACTCGATCAATGTCACCGATCCGGCAATGGTGATGCGGCGGTTGCTGGGCGCGGTGAGTGCCCGTGGTGCATCGGTGAAGCAGGCAGAGATCACCGGGCTGCAGGTCGAGGCTGACGGTGTGCAGCTCAGCGGACCCGGCGTTCGCATCAAGGCTGGCACGGTGGTGATCGCCGCCGGTGCACGGTCGCGCGCACTGGCCGCGCAGGCCGGCGACAGGATTCCGCTCGAGACCGAGCGCGGCTATCATCTGGAATTCCAGACCGACGCGCCGCTGCTCAACCGACCTGTCTGTCCCGTCGATCTTGGTTTCTACCTGACGCCGATGGCTGGCCGCTTGCGGGTCGCCGGCACCGTCGAACTCGGCGGCCTGGTCGCGCCGCCAAATCCGCGCCGGCTGGCGCTGCTTGACCGTGGCGCCAGGCAAATTTTTCCCAGGCTCGGCTCGCCTGCCTCGCAATGGCTCGGCTTCCGGCCGTCCCTGCCGGATTCCAGGCCGGTCATCGGCGCTTCGCGCGGCAGCTCCCGCGTAATTCATGCTTTCGGGCACGGCCATCTCGGCCTGACGCTGGCTCCGATCACCGCGCGGCTGGTCGCCGACTTGATCGGCGGACGCGGCGATCCGGCTCGGCTCGCACCTTTCGCGGCGGGCCGTTTCGGCCGTTGATCGATGGATGCCCTCGATCTGAGCTAGTGCGCGAAAACCTGCTCCAGCGAGCGAAAGCCCTTGAATTCCAAGGCATTGCCCGAGGGGTCGCGGATGAACAGCGTTGCCTGTTCGCCGGGCTCGCCCTTGAAGCGGACCATCGGCCGTTCCAGCCAGTCGATGTCGTCGCGCGCCTCCAGCCGTGTCGCCAGGCGCTGCCAGTCGTCCATCAAGAGCACCGCGCCGAAATGCGGGATCGGCACGACAATGCCGTCGACCTTGCCGTCGCTGGGGGCCTGTGCGGCCTGCGGCCGCAGATGCGCCGACATCTGGTGACCGTAGAGGTCGAAGTCGACCCAGGTCGCTGACGAGCGGCCGATCGCGCAGCCCAGCACCTCGCCATAGAAAACGCGGGTTTCATCGAGATCACGGACCGGGAAGGCGAGATGGAAAGGCGTCATCGAAATGCTCCGTGCAGGCTGCGAACCGATTTTGCGTCACAGGGTTCGCGGTTTGAACCGTCCGCCCTGCATTTTGATTGAAGCCTATGCCATTGCACAAGCCGGACCGGAACAATAGATGGGTGGGCAACGGCCGCACACCGGCCGCACCAGCAGGATTTCAGGCATGACCGACATATCAGACGCAGCAAAATTGACCGACCGCGTCGCGGCCCTGGTCGAGGCTGCCAAAAAGGCCGGCGCCGATGCCGCCGACGAAAACGCGCAGCGCCACATCCTCGCTTTCGGAAGCTTCGGTAGCCTCGACCTTGCCGAGACGCACCGACACACCGGTCGAGCGGCCGCGTGGCGAGTGTCTCGGCCAGCGTTATCGCCGGCGAGGGCACCGG
>NZ_RZRA01000357.1:0-5129 GCF_003998945.1 Mesorhizobium sp. M7A.F.Ca.CA.003.01.2.1
GCCTATACGTTCGGATCGTTCCTGGAAGAAAAGCACAAGCCAGCCTTCTATGACGCGGCCGTGTCCTATGTGCACCCGCCGCTCGGCCTGTTCCCGCACATCAATCCCGGCGAGTATTTCGTCTGGGGTGGCATTCTCGTCGCGCTGCTGGAGCTGGAAAAGAAGGGCGTCGTCGTCGCCGGCTACCACGTCAAGGTGGCGATCTGGTACGCCATCGTCGGCCTCGTCGTCATCCTGCTCAAGGGCATGCTGACCGAACGCATCACCGCGATCATGGCACGCCGCCAAGGCGTCGAGCTGTAAGGGCGGGGAGGACATCATGGCCAAGACATATAAAGCCGTAAAAATCTCCCAGGGCAAAACCGGCTGGGGTGGCCCGCTCATCATCGAGCCGACCGAACAGCGCAGCAAGGTGGTTTCCGTCACCGGTGGTGGCATTCACCCGGTGGCGCAGCTCATCGCCGACATGACCGGCGCCGAGGCCGTCGACGGCTTCAGGGCACCGCCGATCGAAAGCGAGATGGCGGTTGTCGTCGTCGATTGCGGCGGCACCGCACGATGCGGCGTCTATCCGCGCAAACGTATCCCGACCGTCAATCTGACGCCGGTCGGTCAATCCGGGCCGCTGGCCCAGTTCATCACCGAGGACATCTACGTTTCGGGCGTGAAGCCGGCCAACATCACAATGGCGGACGGATCCGAAACGATCACGACTGCAGGGGGAGCAGCAGCGATGAGTTCAAACAACAATGCGACCGCGGCACCACAGCCGCTGCCGAGCGAAGGTGGGCTGATCGGCCTCATCAGCACGATCGGCCGCGTCATGGGACGTATCGTCGGCATCTTCTTCAATGCCGGCCGCCGCACCATCGACCAGGTCATCCGCAACGTGCTGCCGTTCATGGCCTTCGTGACCATGCTCATCGGTCTGATCCTGTATACCGGCATCGGCGATGTGCTGGCGCAGCCGATGGGTCCGCTGGCCAACAACATCGTCGGCCTGCTGATCATCTCGGCGATCTGCGGCCTGCCGTTCCTGTCGCCCATCCTCGGGCCAGGCGCTGTCATCGCGCAGGTCATCGGCGTCGCCATCATCGGCCCGCAGATCGCCAACGGCACGATTTCGCCGGCAATGGCACTGCCGGCGCTGTTTGCCTACAATACCCAGGTGGGCTGCGACTTCGTCCCCGTCGGCCTGGCGCTCGGCGAGGCCAAGCCTAAGACGATCGAAATCGGCGTTCCGGCGGTGCTCATCAGCCGCCAGATCATGGGTCCGGTCTCGGTGCTGATCGCCTGGGTCGTCAGCCTGATCGTGTTCTAAGGCAATTCCGGGAAAAGCGCACAATGCTTTCCCTTGGAAACTGCGTCAAAACAAAGAGATAGAGCGGTTCACCGCTCTAGGGAAAGTTTGAGAAAATGAGGTTCGCCATATGACGGTTCTTTTGAGAACACGGGTCACTGCCATCGGCCCCGAAGTGGCGGACCTTGCCGAAGGGGGCGTGGTCATCCTGTTTGCGGATGGCTCGCCGCCGGAGCTTGCCGAGGTTTCGGTGCTCCACAAGGCGGAGCAGGGACCAAGTGACGGAGCGCCCGCCAAGGGCGCTTCGATCACCCTCGGCCCGGTTGCCGCTGTTATCACAGCGGTCGGCTCCAGCGCGTGGAGCAAGGTGCTGGAAATGGGTCATGTCGTCATTTCGTTCAACGGCGCTACCGAGGCCGAGAGACCGGGCGAGATCTGTGCGTCGCAAGTCGATCCGCAAGCGCTCGTGGCCGCCCTGAAGACCGGCGCGATCATCACCATCGCCGCCTGACAGCATTCGCGCCGCGGCCCATGTTGGGAGCGGCGCCCAAAACCAGAGTATTTGCCATGGAACGCTCGACCATCGTCAGAGTGCATGAAGGTTTGCACGCCCGTCCCGCGACGCGGTTCGTGAAGCTCGCCAAGGGCTTCGAATCCGACGTCGAACTGATCAAGGACGGCAAGGCGGTCAGCGCCAAGAGTTCGGTCAAGCTGATGCTGCTGGCGGTCAAGGAGAACCAGGAAGTCACGGTGCGGGCGAATGGCGCCGATGCCATCGAGGCGCTCGAGGCGCTGATCGGCTATCTCGAGAATCCGCGGGCCGGCCTCGATGATGAAGCGGAAGCGCAGAGCCCAGCCAACGATGCCGGGCAGGAAGCGGCACCCGCGCCGGGATCCGTGCCGGCGGCACCTGGCGGGGCAAACCGCTTGCGTGGCGTGGCCGCCAGCGAAGGTTTCGCCATCGGCCCGGCCTTTGCGCATTTCCCACCCGATATCGCCGGACAGGGCCGCATGTTGCGGGCCGAGGAGATAAAAGGCGAGATCGACAGGTTCCGCACGGCTGTCGGCGCGGTCCAGGCCCGCATGGATCATGCGTTGGCGCAGGACAGCCTGTCGGCTGGAGACCGCGGCATCGTCGCCGCGCTGCGCGATATCGCCGCCGACGACAGCCTGACTGGTGAGGCCGAGGGCCTGATCAAGGGCGGCAACGACGCGGTTTCCGCCGTCATCACCGCCGCCTCCACCATTGCCGCCGAATTCAGCGCCGTCGACGATCACTATCTCAACGCGCGGGCAGATGATGTCCACGCCGTTGGGCGGCAGATTTGCCTGGTGTTGCTGGGCCAAGACGATGTCAGCCTCGAAAACATCCCCGAAGGGGCTATCCTGATCGCCGACGACATCGGCGCCTGGGATCTGGCACGCGCGCCGCTGAAGCGTATCGGCGGCGTGGTGTGCGGCCATGGCGGCGCCACCTCGCACATCGCCATCATCGCGCGCTCGCACGGCATTCCGGCAGTGCTCGGCCTCGGCGACCAGGTCAATGCCTTGCGTACCGCGCGAGACGTCGCGCTCGACGGCAATGCCGGCCATGTGATCATCGACCCCGACGAGGCGACCCGTGCCGATTTCGCCGGCCGCGTCGAAGCGGCGGCAAAGGAGCGCGCCGGGCTGACCGTCTTCAAGACGGTGACGCCGAAGCTCGCCGACGGCAGGATCATCGAGGTGGCGGCCAATATCGGCTCACTCGAGGAAATCGAAGCGGCGCAAGAGGCTGGTGCCATGGGCATCGGCCTGTTCCGCACCGAGCTTTTGTTCATGCGCCATATGCATCTGCCCTCGGAAGACATGCAGGCCGAGACCTATGCGGCGCTGGCCAAGGCTTTTGCGCCTTATCCGGTCATTGTGCGCACGCTCGACATCGGCGGTGACAAGCCGATTGCCGGCATCGAATTTCCCGACGAGGAGAATCCCTTCCTCGGCTGGCGCGGCATCCGCATGTGTCTCGACCGGCCCGACATCTTCAAGCGCCAACTGCGGGCGCTGCTGCGCGCAGCCGTGCACGGCAACATCAAGGTGATGCTGCCGATGGTGTCCGACCTCTCGGAGGTCAGGCAGACGCGCGTGCTGGTCGACGAATGCACGGCCGAGCTGAAAGCCGAAGGCGTGCCGCACGCATCATTCGATCTCGGCGTCATGATCGAAACCCCGGCCGCCGTGCTCATCGCCCCGGCGCTGGCCAAGGAGGTCGCTTTCTTCTCGATCGGCACCAACGATCTGACCCAGTACATCATGGCCGCCGACCGGCTCAATCCGACCGTCGCCAAGCTCAACGATGTCACCAATCCGGCCGTCATATCGGCGATCGAAATGACGGCAAAAGCCGGCGTCGCCGCCGGTATCATGGTCGGCATGTGCGGTGAGGCGGCCGGCCGTCCGGATCTGATTGCGACCTTCGTGAAGATGGGGCTGACCGAACTCTCGATGAGCCCGGCTTCGATCCAGCGCGCCAAGAAAGCGATCATGGCCATGGCCGCTGAAGGCTAGCCCAGGCCGGCTGACTACGGCAGATGGGCAAGCAAGGTGGCGAAGACCGGTGTCAGCTCAGCGATCGGGTTTGCCTTGGCGCAAGCCTGAACGATGCGATCGTGGCGAATATCCGCCGCCAGGATCGCGATCTCCAGCATGTCCGGCTCCGGCGCGCCGTCGCTGCCGGTGGTCGCCAGGCCGCAGGCCAAAGCGAGCGGCGCCAGGCAGCTTATGTCGAGCGCCCGGCCGCCCGCCGGCGTTCCCGGCACGGTCTCGGCAAAGCGAACGGGACGCTGATTGAGGCACTCGACCAGCAGCGCCGAGCAGGTGGCCGCGATTGCCTGCAGTCCGGCACCCGGCGCGGCCAATGCGGCCAGGAGATCGCCATGCCGCTTGCGCATCGTGGCATGGACGGCCGCGAAATCGGCTTCGTGGATGCGGGCATTGTCGATGTTCAGGCCGGCAAGCACCGCTTTGGTCAGATAATACATATCGCGCCGGAACAGGCGCTCGGCGTCCAGTTGGCGATCCTCGTTGCCGACCGGGAAATAGGTGCCGAGGCCCTTCACCGTGGTGCCGTCCACCTTGATCGGGCGCTCATGCGGGACGAAAGCTTCGGCGATCGACAGTGCTTCGTCGACGGCACTCGCGGCATGGCTGAGCAGGCCTTCGATGCCCTTGCCTGGAAACGGCGGCAGATGGCTGGTTGCTTCGCGCAGGATGCTGGCATCGCCGCTGCCGTCATGGCGGCTCTGGCGGATGATTTCGCGGACTTCCCGCAGCCGGTCCTTCAGATTGACGCGGACATCTTCGGAGATTTGTCGGAGCATCGCGGATCGCCTTGAAATTTGCTGCGGATAGCCGACCGGGGAAGCCGCCACTCTCTACATTGTTCCTATCGATAGGTAGATCAATAGGCGATACTAGACCAGCATGCAGAATCGGCGGCGGCGCCCTCGTCCGTCGCCGCAGGGGGAGAGACAGACTTGGGCAGACGACGACAGGGCGAAAGCGAAGACGGTCGAGGCGAGGCAACCGAGCAGGTCGCCAGCGAAAGCCGGACGGATCGCCTCAGGATTCGCGCCGCCTGGATGTATTTCGTCGAACAGATGACGCAGAACGAGATCGCCGACGTGCTCGGCGTCGGTCGCGTCACCATCGTGCGCATGCTGGCGGATGCCCGGGCGCGCAACGAAGTGAAGATCACCATCGAGAGCGAATTGTCGGAAATCGTGCGGCTTGAGCGCGCATTGGAGAAGACGTTCGGGCTGCAGCAGGCGCTGGTGGCGCCGCTTTCGGC
>NZ_RZRA01000358.1:0-5113 GCF_003998945.1 Mesorhizobium sp. M7A.F.Ca.CA.003.01.2.1
CGACATACACCAAACGAAACGAGTTGATGCAGTTACTGGCCCGGTGAAGCGCGTTTCATAAGCGAGCGCATCCGATTTGACTGGTCCGACAGCTTACGCGGCTTTGAAGTTCGGCCGCTAGGAGAAGATAAAGACTATGGCGACAAAGGAAAAGGAAGAGGTCGAAACCGAACGCGAAGGCGCCACCGATGGCCCTCTGCTCGACCTTTCCGATGATGCTGTCAAGAAGATGATCAAGGCCGCCAAGAAGCGCGGCTATGTCACCATGGACGAGCTGAATTCGGTGCTGCCCTCAGAGGAAGTGACCTCCGAGCAGATCGAGGACACGATGGCGATGCTGTCCGACATGGGCATCAACGTGGTCGAGGACGACGAGCAGGGCGAGGAGCCCGAGGCCGCCGACACCGCGGCCGATGCCGAGGAAGACGCCAACGAGCTGGCTGAGCAGACCGGCACCGCGGTTGCCGCCACCACCACCAAGAAAGAACCGACCGATCGCACCGACGATCCGGTGCGCATGTATCTGCGCGAGATGGGCTCGGTGGAGCTTTTGTCGCGCGAGGGCGAAATTGCCATCGCCAAACGCATCGAGGCCGGTCGCGAGACGATGATCGCGGGTCTGTGCGAAAGCCCGCTGACCTTCCAGGCCATCATCATCTGGCGCGACGAACTCAACGAATCCAAGATCCTGCTGCGTGAGATCATCGATCTCGAAGCCACCTATGCCGGCCCCGAGGCCAAGCAGGCGCCGGTGGTCGAGCGCGTCGAGGAAGCCAAGGTCGAGGACAAGCCGCGCCGTTCGCGCGACGACGAAGACGACATCACCAATGTCGGCGCCGATACGCGTGGGCTGACGGATGACGACGACGAAGACGAGGACGAAGCAAGCCTGTCGCTGGCCGCGATGGAAGCGGAACTCCGCCCGCAGGTGATGGAGACGCTCGACGTTATCGCCGACACCTACAAAAAGCTGCGCAAGCTGCAGGATCAGCAGGTCGAGAACCGTCTGGCCGCGGCCGGCACGCTGTCGCCCAGCCAGGATCGCCGGCTGAAGGAGCTGAAGGACCAGCTGATCAAGGCGGTGAAGTCGCTGTCGCTCAACACGGCGCGCATCGAGGCGCTGGTCGAGCAGCTCTACGACATCAACAAGCGCCTGGTGCAGAACGAAGGCAAGCTGCTCAGGCTCGCCGAAAGCTACGGCGTGCGTCGCGAAGAGTTCCTGAAGGAATATCAGGGTTCCGAGCTCGACCCGAACTGGACGCGCTCGATCGGCAACCTGACCTCGCGCGGCTGGAAGGAATTCACCAAGAACGAGAAGGATGCGATCAAGGACCTGCGCGCCGAGATCCAGAACCTCGCCACCGAAACGGCGATCTCGATCCTGGAATTCCGCAAGATCGTCAACCAGGTGCAGAAGGGCGAGCGCGAAGCGGCGATCGCCAAGAAGGAAATGGTCGAGGCCAATCTGCGCCTCGTCATCTCAATCGCCAAGAAATACACCAATCGCGGCCTGCAGTTCCTCGACCTGATCCAGGAAGGCAATATCGGCCTGATGAAGGCGGTCGACAAATTCGAATACCGCCGTGGTTACAAGTTCTCGACCTACGCGACATGGTGGATCCGGCAGGCGATCACGCGTTCGATCGCCGATCAGGCGCGCACCATCCGCATTCCGGTGCACATGATCGAAACGATCAACAAGATCGTGCGCACCTCGCGCCAGATGCTGCACGAGATCGGCCGCGAGCCGACGCCGGAAGAACTGGCCGAAAAGCTTGCCATGCCGCTCGAAAAGGTACGCAAGGTCTTGAAGATCGCCAAGGAGCCGATCTCGCTCGAAACGCCGGTCGGCGACGAGGAGGATTCGCATCTGGGCGATTTCATCGAGGACAAGATGGCGATCCTGCCGATCGACGCGGCGATCCAGGCCAATCTGCGCGAGACCACCACGCGCGTGCTGGCCTCGCTGACGCCGCGCGAGGAGCGCGTGCTCAGAATGCGCTTCGGTATCGGCATGAACACCGACCACACGCTGGAAGAAGTCGGCCAGCAGTTCTCGGTTACCCGCGAGCGTATCCGCCAGATCGAAGCCAAGGCGCTGCGCAAGCTCAAGCACCCGAGCAGGTCGCGCAAGCTGCGCAGTTTCCTGGATAGCTGAGACTTACCGATGCAAAGAGTTCAAGGGCGCCGATGGCGCCCTTTTTTGTTTGTGGGGCGCACTCTTGCGGGCCGGGCCCTTCGGGAGGATAATTTCGCTGTCGGATGCATTTCTGGGCGATAACCCGGATGCCCGCCCCGGCGAAGCCGCCGTGCTCCGTGGCCCCGGAGGGAGGTGTGCCATGACAAGCTACATCGTGCTGATGAACTGGACGGAGCAGGGTGCCAGAAACGTGCGCGAGTCACCGAAGCGGCTCGACGCCGCCAGAAAGCAGCTGGGAGACATGGGCGGATCGTTCAAGGCGTTCTACCTGACCATGGGCGAATACGACATGGTGGCGATGGTCGAAGCGCCCGACGACGCGGTGCTGGCGCGCTTCTCGCTGATGCTGGCGGCAGCCGGCAATGTCAGGACGCGGACGCTGAAGGCCTTTCCCGAATTGGCCTACCGCGAGATCGTCACCTCGCTCGGATAGAGCCTGTAGCGGAAGGGCCGGACCGGCTGGCCCGATACATTCTCCTTCGCGCGAGCGACCGAGCGACGTCTTGACGGCGCCCGATCGTTCGTGGTCCTTCAAGTTTGCGCTACCAACCAAATGCCGGAACTATGCTGACCGTCTGGTACAATACGCGCTGCCCGGTCTGCGATGCCGGGATCAGCAGGCAGAAGCGGCGGCTGATCGAAGCGGTCAAGGCTGGGCGGATCGAGTTCCGAGACATCAATCTTGAACCGGCAGCGCTAGCCGGATTTGGCGCGTCGCTTGAGGATATCCGCCGCCGGCTGCACGCCACCGATGCCGAGGGCCGACTGCTGGTCGGCGCCGATGTCGCCATCGCGGTATGGAAGGTCACGCCGGGCGAGGGCTGGTTGGCGACGCTGTTCGGCAATCCGGTTGCCTTGCCGCTGACACGCTTTGCCTACGATCGCTTTGCCGATCTTCTCTATGCCTGGAACCGGCGCAAGGGGCGCTGGTAGCCGAATTTATCGGTGGCCGCCGTTCGCAACGAAGCGGCCGAGACTGGAAAATCGAGCCCGCTGGTGCTGCATTCAGATACATCGTAAGATATATCTTGACTCCATCGATTGACTTGCCTAATTAAGATATATCGTACGATACAACTCAAGGAGCAATCAATGCACAAACACAATCATTTCGGGCGCGGTCATTTCGGCGAGCGCATGTTCATGCACATGGCCGGCAAATTCGGTGGCAGAGGGGGCGGCGGCTTTGGCCCGTTCGGCCACGGCGGCCGTGGTGGCGGGCGCGGCGGTCCGGGCGACATGTTCCGCGCCGGACGCATGCTGGCCGACGGCGACCTCAAGCTGATCACGCTGTCGCTGCTGGCCGAAGCGCCGCGTCACGGCTACGACATCATCAAGGCCCTGGAAGAGCGCACCAGCGGCATCTACAGCCCGAGCCCGGGCGTGGTCTACCCGACGCTGACCTTCCTGGAAGAGGCCGGCTATGCCGCCTCCGCCGCCGACGGTAACAAGAAGGTGTTTTCGATCACCGAGGCGGGCCAGGCGCATCTCGCCGACAACCGCGAGATGATCGACGGCGTGCTCGACCATCTCGAGCGCTTCGGCCGCAAAATGGCCAAGGCGCGCGACTGGTTCGGCTGGAACGACGAGAGCGAAGAGGGCGGGCGTCGTGGCGGCCGCGGGGATCGTTCGGAAGCGCGCGACGAATTCCGCGCAGTCCGTCACCGGCTGCGCGCGGCTCTGGGCGACTTCGTCGACGCCCCGGCCGACAAGCAGGCCGAGGCCATCGCCATCCTCGAAGCCGCCGCCGAGGCGCTGGAAGCGCTGTCGCACAAGTAAGCTCGTCCAGCCGACCGGACGCAGCCCTTGCCCGCTGGCCCAAGGACCGATAGTGAAATTCATCCCGCGTCACTCTACATGGTGCGGGATGAATGCTGTTGGAGGAAGTCCGATGTCTTTTCTGAAGCGTCTTTTCGGCGGTGGCGGCGGCGGAACCCAGACGGCTGAGCCGACGAGTGCAGCGCCAGCCAAGCAGGTCGAGCACAAGGGCTTTCTGATCAGCGCCACGCCCTACAAGGCCGATGGCCAGTACCAGACCTGCGGCGTCGTCTCCAAGGAGATCGACGGCGTGGTGAAGGAACACAAATTCATCCGCGCCGACCGCTTTGCCGGGCTCGATGACGCCGTCGACATCTCGATCAAGAAGGGCATCCAACTGGTCGACGAGCAGGGCGATCGGGTTTTTGGGTAAGGGCCGGACCATCGCCACACCGAGCGCCCCTTAGCCGCCCGGGCCTTGCGCCACGATAGACCT
Organism: Mesorhizobium sp. M7A.F.Ca.CA.003.01.2.1; assembly: GCF_003998945.1. NCBI lineage: Bacteria > Pseudomonadati > Pseudomonadota > Alphaproteobacteria > Hyphomicrobiales > Phyllobacteriaceae > Mesorhizobium > Mesorhizobium sp. M7A.F.Ca.CA.003.01.2.1. Next base: position 4,455 of record NZ_RZRA01000358.1, read on the forward strand.
ATCGCTCAGGGGTTGACGTGCGACCGCCAGCGGGTCAATTCGTCCTGGCGGGATCGATCGTCATCAGGCGTGCCCTTGCCTCGATCAGGTGCCTTTGCGCGGCCCTTATCCGGCTGCACAATGCCAGATTGAGGGCGACGCCACCTTCCTCATCCAGCAAGTCGTTCGCGCACTTCAAAGAGTGCTCAGCTCTCCTTATACGCAGTCTGGCTTTGGCCGCTTCCATGCTGTGAATTTCAATCATTGCGCCGCGTCCTTTGCGGTTCCGGTCCCTTCATGGACTAAACCGCTGATGATCGCATTGGTTCCGGCCCAGGGAATATGCCCGCGGCTTCGGCTATTTCGTTGTCGTGTTGAATTCACGGTTTGCCGTGTAATCGATCACGAAGGTACCCTCGGGAGCGCGAACGCCCTGCTTCACATTTGATATAGTCACCGTTGTGGTAAGTCCCTTCTCGTCGGTGAGGCTCCATCTGCGCAGATCGAGAGATTTACTGTCGAACACCATGGAGATGCTCGAATTGCCGAAGGTCGATCTGTCGGCCAGCTTGACGGTAACTTGGGCGCCATCGTCCCTGATGCTTTTCACGCGATTGCCGGAGAAGTCGACCTTATTGTCGAGCAGCAGCTTAAGCGGCGTCTTCGAGAGAGCATAAAGC